>JAGQXH010000429.1 GCA_020436695.1 Lewinella sp.
CCACATCGTCAACTCCCAGTCCGTATTTGGGCAGTAGTTCTTCCGGCTTGCCGCTTTCCCCGAAAGAATCATTGACGGCTATGTATTCCTGTGGAACCGGCTGATTGCGCAATAAGACCTGACCAACGGCATCTCCCAGACCACCGTAGCGGTTGTGTTCTTCGGCCGTTACTACACATCCGGTCTTAGCTACAGAAGCCAGGATCGCAGCCTCATCGATCGGCTTGATCGTATGAATATTGATCAACTCACAGCTAATACCTTCTTTTTCCAGGATACGGGCAGCTTCAATTGTTTGCCAGACCATATGCCCGGTAGAGAAAATACTCACATCCGAACCTTCGCTGAGCAGGAGTGCCTTTCCAACCTCAAATTGCTGATCTTCAGGCGTAAAATTCGGCCAGCTCGGTCGGCCAAAGCGCAGGTATACCGGCCCGTGGTAGTCGGCGATGGCCTTGGTAGCGGCCTTAGTCTGGTTGTAATCACAAGGATTGATCACCGTAAACCCGGGCAGCATCCGCATCATACCAATGTCTTCCAGGATCTGGTGAGTAGCCCCGTCTTCCCCCAGGGTCAGGCCCGCGTGAGAAGCACAGATCTTGACATTCTTATCGGAATACGCAATGGATTGCCGGATCTGATCGTATACCCGGCCGGTAGCAAAATTGGCGAAAGTACTGGCAAATGGGATCTTGCCTCCGATGGCCAGACCGGCAGCTACGCCCATCATGTTGGCTTCGCTGATGCCGCACTGCACAAAGCGCTCCGGGAATTCGTCAATGAAGCTTTGAATCTTCAATGAAGCGACCAGGTCGGCACACAGGGCTACCACATCCGGGTTTTCCCGCCCCAGTTCGTGCATGGCGTCCCCGTAACCGTCACGAGTAGCTTTTTTGCCGGTGTTTATAATTTTATCGAGCATTTTGAATTGAATTTAAAGTTATAGTTGGTTGATTATCCGTCAGCAAAACGGCCGTCCACCGTCTGACGTTCACTTTGTGCGTTAATAATCCCCAAGGGTTTCTTCCAGTTGGGATAGCGCATCGGCCGTCTGCTGGGCATTCGGTGCCTTACCGTGCCACACGTGCGTACCCTGCATAAAATCTACGCCATAGCCCATCTGCGTATCCATGATGATCATTACAGGTTTACCTTTGCCGGTGCGTTTTACCGCTTCCTTCAGGGTAGCTACTACATCTTTCATATCGTTGCCATTCTTCATCTCGATCACATCCCAGCCGAAGGCTTTCCATTTGGCTCCCAGATCACCCAAAGACATCACCTCCCGGGTAGGTCCATCGATCTGCTGGCCGTTGCGGTCAGTGGTCACAATAAGATTATCTACTTTATGGTGGGCAGCAGCCAGTGCAGCTTCCCAGATCTGCCCTTCCTGCTGTTCGCCGTCTCCGGTCAGGGCAAATACGAGTTTATCATCACCGTCCAGTTTTTTGCTCATGGCCATACCGATAGCCACGGAAACGCCCTGCCCCAGTGAACCGGAAGCCACCCGGATACCCGGAAGTCCTTCTTCCGTTGCGGGGTGCCCCTGCAAACGGGAATCGATCTCCCGGAAGGTAGCGAGCTCTTTGATCGGGAAATATCCGCTCCGGGCCAGTACACTATACCACAAAGGAGAGATATGCCCGTTTGACAGGAAAAACACATCTTCCCCGTTTGCCTCCATCTGGAAGTCCGGATTGTGATCCATGATCTCGAAATAGAGCGCCACCAGAAAATCGGCGCACCCGAGTGATCCTCCGGGGTGACCACTTTGGGCGCTGGAGGTCTGGCGGATAATATCCCGGCGAACCTGAGAAGCGATCCGCTCTAGTTTTGCAATGTCTGCCATAAGATACTACGTTGTATTGTTAAGTATTCCTGCGCGATGCAGGCTTGGTAACTTGGCTTGGTTAATCGGTTGGAGCTGTAACCGTCAGAAGTGATCAGAAGCAACACCTGGGCAGGAAGCAAATGTAAGGAAGTCTGTCTAAATTTCATTTGTTTCCGGGAAAATCCATTTTTGATCTACTCCCAGCAACTGTTCTGATCTGAAAAAGGGTGATCCAGACATCAGCAGGATCACCCTTTTTTATTCAGGTGCTTGCCAAGGCAGCACCCGTATGGTATTGAAACGACGCCAATGGATTAGTTGATAGCGTCAGACAGTTTCTTACCTGGTTTGAATTTAGCTACATTCTTAGCAGCAATCTTGATGGTTTCACCGGTTTGAGGGTTACGCCCGCTACGGGCATCGCGCTTAGACACGGAGAAAGTACCGAAACCAACCAGCGTTACGGAGTCATCGCTTTTCAGAGCGCTGGTAATACCGTCCAGTACGGCACTCAGAGCATCTTCAGCTTGACCTTTCGTAATACCAGCATCTTCGGCAATTTTGTTGATCAAATCTCCCTTGTTCATTTCTGACGATTTTGATTAAAAAATGTGCCGCAAATTTATGCGGCTGCTATCGGATAAACAACATTTGTATTCAAAAAAAGTGGCCTAAAGCCAGAAAAAATAAGGCTTTCCCACTTTTCAGCCAATATTTATACCTAAATCATCATTCATTTCGTTTGGGCTTTAGCCAAAATTCTACAAATTCTGTTATTTTCGGCCTCGTGCCCGTCACGGGTATTTCTTTTCAGCAATTTTGAATCCGGTTGACCATGAAAAAATATTTTCTGTTTTTCAGTCTATTCCTTCTACTCGCCACCATTTCGGTGGGCACTTCTTCCTGTCAGCGGGGCACCGGATGTCCGGCGGCCGATGCAGCATCAGTCCGTACCGACAGGAAAGGAAAACTGTCTACCAAGAGAGGAAGCTCAAATCTGTTTCCCAAACATATGAGAAGAAAGCACTAGTACCGGTTATCGCCAAGAGGCTGCAATACCTCAATGGACCATTGAATTATGGCTTATATCAAACCCTAATCGTATCGTCCCACCGAAGTATCGCAGCATCATGATATCATTTCTCGCCGAGTATAATGATCAGTGTATAGATGACACCGGGTAACCACCCCAGGATCGTCAGCAATAGAGAGATCCAGAAACGGTTGGTGATCCCATCGTAGAGCGCCATGGCCAGCGGAGGCAGCAGAATGGCCAGGATGACCAACAGAACCAGGTCGGAATTGGATGCATTTCCCTTTTTCCATTCGCGAATGGTCTGGCGAAGTTCCTGCTTTATTTCCTTCCGCTTTTGACGATGGGTCTGCCGGGTTTCTTTTTTAGTTTCCCGGATCTCCTTTCTGCTCATCTCACGGTTTTCTGCTGATGACACATCGGTATTTTCCGCTTTAACCGGACTAACCCGAACCACAGCTTGTGCCGTTGGAGTGCCAATCAGTAAAACCAGAAACATTAAGAAGGTAAATTTTAACATTTTCCTACGCACTGAAATTTGAGGATGAATAGATCGAAACTGGAACCTTCCAGTTTTTAAGTTTGTTCTCTCACCTTGCTCAACGCTGCCTGGTTTTTCTGTTCCCATGGTTAAAAAGGTTGTACAACCTCTTTTAAAACGTAGGAAGACCAGGGGCAATACCGGTCGATGTCAAGGTAATCCTGCAGGTGATCTTCCACGTATTGAGGGTTGCCGTCGCACAGCTCAATGGAGAGCTCGGCCATGTCCCAGTCATTGGGTGCAAAGTACCAACTCCAGTCCATATTCCAGTCACAGCCTTCCGGCAAAGCAACTATTCGGCCGTTAATATGCTGGTTACGGTCATCTTCGGGCAGGGCCAGTTGCGCTTCCACATGAGCGATCACGGCAGTATCACTGGTCCAGGCATAAAAAGTGTAATCCGAACCCCGGTGGGCAAATTCATAAAAACGGGTACCGTCGGCAATATCCAGCTGGCAGTCCGGGGTCTCATTTTTGTCTTTGCAGGCGCCAACTAATAGGATAACGGCCATCAGGGCCAGTTGATAGAAGCTTTTCATAATGTTTGCATTTGGTATTTTTGGTAAAGGCCCAAAAGTAGCCGGAATTGCTCTGGCCTGCCAGTCTACTTGAGCAACAGGAATGCTGATTGATTGCTTGACAACGCTTTTTTATCCGGTTATTTTCCGCGTTTTACAATTTTCAGCGCTGATCAGGTTGACGCAATGGGTGGTCGCACCGGCAATTTTTCATCTTCCCGCAAGAACGTGTACAGCTCCATTCGAAGTTGTTTGCCCCGGAGTTGAATAAGCCCCACCCGGTGCGGGCGATAACCATGGGGTGGAAGATGCAGGCGATCCAGCAGCGATTTTGAGATCAATATGTTTACTTGATAGGTATTACACAGGTTTTGAATGCGGGAAGTAGTATTGAGCACATCGCCGGAAAAAACAATATCTTTTTTGATCACCCCGATCTCACCTATCGTGACCATACCGGCATGCAGCCCGACCTTAAACTCCGGTACGATACCGTATTTATCCCGCAGACGGGGCGCATAATGCTGGAGGGCTTCCTGCATCTGGTAAAAACATCGTATACAGTTGCCCTGGTGTAATCCGCGTTCCATGGTCCAGGACAGCACCACTTCATCCCCTACGTACTGGTAAATCTCACCGGAAGTGTCGATCACCGGATTGGTAATAATCCGGTAAAAATCATTGAGCAGGTTAAAAAAGCGAATATGCCCCAGTTTTTCGGCGATCTGAGTGGAGCCCCGGATATCGGCAAACATAAAGATGCGCTCTTCTTCCCGGGGCCGGTGATAGCGCCCCAGAAGCAGTTTACCGAAAATGCCCGGGCCGTACTTATCATTCACATTAATAAATATGATGGTAATGAAGGCTACGATGGTCCAAAGTACCAGATTCTTGATGTATAGCCCACTCGCCAACCACTGTCGGGTCTCGGTAAGTACCCGATCTGATAAGATTTGCTCCTGATACCTCAGGCTTAGAAAAATGGCATAGGCAACAGTACTGAAAGCACTGCATAGTGCAGAAATGGCAATACTGTTGATCAGTAAAGCAAATCCGAACGTTTTGGTCCGGAACCGGTCCCGCAGAAAAAACAGAAAAACAACACCACATACGATCCCGCTGGTAAAGGCGGCCAGTACACTGACCCGGAGGTAGCGGATAAAATCATAAAAATGAGTTTGCATCAGATAGGTACTATCCGCCAGAGCATGAGTATTGAAGGCATCGAGCATGCCCACCAATGTCCAAAACGCGGCAATCCAGGCAATCTGGATGATCCGTCTTCGGTTTCGCCCCGATTCGAATAATGCCATACCAGTTGACTTGTGGTGTCCGGGAATCAGATAAACATACCGGATATCATAAGCAGCTCGAAAGATAAGGCAAAAAATCCTTTGCTGATCATTCGTAGATTAAAACAAGAGGAGTTGTTGCAAATCAACTCGTAAATTCCTATCTTTAATTTATTCAACAGTCCATTCTCAACAGCCCCTATCTCTTATCTTTCTCCAATACCGGGTAACCATTTCCCGGATCACCAAATTTATTATCAGCATTTAACCATTCTTAAACCCTTTCGATTATGAACAAAATGAAAATTCTATTCACGGTGATGATCTGTTGCCTGGCCATGAGCATTTCTGCCCAGTCCATAGTAGGTAAGTGGAAATTTGAATTTCCCACCGATCAGGGCACTATGGTCATGTCAGCCAATATCAAAGCCGATGGTACCTACGCGCTGGATTTCGGTAACGACGGTTCTGCGGAAGTCACCGGTACCTATAACCTTTCCGGCGACACGCTGACGGTAAAAGACGATGCCGGCGACTGTACGGGAAAGGGCGTTTACAATGTGAAAATTACCGATGAGACCCTGACGATGACCAGAGTATCGGACGAATGCCCTAACCGCGGCGGTCCTGAAGGCGTAATGGTCTCCAAACGAATGTAGCAAGATTGAAAGATCAAAAATAACACCTTAAAACCCAAGCAATTCCCGGTGCAGTCATTGTATCGGGAATTTTTTTTGTATTCCTAAAGTAGCTGCTCTCTAATAACCGTCTGCTTCCTGCTCCACAAATATTCTCGGCCGATAAATGTTAAAATCTTGATTTTATTTCAATACCTCCATTTCAGATGTATCTTTGCCCTATGTATTCACGAGAACTAGTCAAAGGCACCCTCCAGACCGTTATCCTGCGCTTATTGCGGGAACGGGGCCGGATGTATGGATATGAAATGACCCAAATGGTCAAACAGTTGAGCCAGGGTAAGTATCAACTTACAGAAGGCTCACTTTATCCCACCCTGCACAAACTCGAAAAAGAGGGCCTGCTGGGTACGGAGCGTGAACAGATCGGCGGACGCACCCGCAAGTACTACCGACTGACGGAAAAAGGGGTAGTAGCCGCAGGTAGTCGTGTGGAGGAGTTTCGGGATTTCTTGCAGACCATGCAAAAGCTACTCGACCTAAAACCGGAAATAAAATGAATGGGTTAAGCGAATCACAATTGCAGGACCTTACTGCCTATATCAAATTGTCTCTTCGGCGATACAATGCCCTGGAAGAAGAGCTTGTTGATCACCTTGCCTGTCTGGTTGAAGAGAAAATGGCCGAGGGTTGTGATTACCCCACTGCCCGGCAACACGCACTGGAAATTTTTAACAAAGATGAAGTGAAAAGCACGGAGGGTAGAACCCTCTATTTTGTTCACACCAAACCAGTGCTTATGAAATGTTTCTTATTACTGAGCGTCAGCGGCATGACCGCCTTACTCTTATGGTTTGTTCGACCTACCAGTGAAACCGACCATGTTCTGACAACTACGCAGTCCAATTTGAAGAAGACTGCTCCGATGATCGTTCCCGGCAATGCAGATATGACCGCCAGCCTGGCAGCCTTCTCTTTTTCGGAAGAGAAACTGCATATGATGCAACCCAAGCCGAAAGATCCACCCATCCTGTATCCATTGTCAAAAACTTACGAGGTATCCTCGGGTTATGGAATGCGTATTCATCCCATTTCCAAGCAGAGGGTTTTACATCGAGGTATTGACATTAGGGCGCCGAAAGGCACTCCGGTAGTAGCCACTGCCGATGGAATTGTAGAGTTTGCGGCGAGAGAACACAATTACGGCCTGAAAATCGTGATCCGCCACGATGATGAGTATACGAGTCTGTACGCACACCTTGGAGAGATCAAGGTAAAACCCGGAGATCAGATCACCAAAGGGACTGTGATAGCTCTGGTGGGAAGTACCGGTAAATCTACCGCCCCCCACCTCCATTACGAGATACGGAAGGATGGTAAGACTGTAGATCCGGCGGAATATTTGCCGAGGTCGTAGGTTTAGTCGGCAGTCGATAGCCGGCAGTCAGTAACTTATCAGACTATCGACTGCCGACTATGGATTATCGACTAATAAGACTAACTTCATCTTTACGGGCGTCTTCCTGCGGGAGGCGCTTTTTACATTGTATCCAT
>JAGQXH010000042.1 GCA_020436695.1 Lewinella sp.
GGTAACCAGCAATAATCTAATAGTTCAATTAACCGACGTCGGCATCTTTCAACAAGCTCATCAGGTACTGGAGGGCGTCAATTTAAAGATCTCCCGCGGCGAATTTACTTATCTGATCGGTAAGACCGGCAGTGGTAAATCCAGTTTGTTGAAAACCCTCTACGCTGCTTTGCCACTCAAGCAGGGCAAGGGGACCGTAGCCGGATTCGATCTGGCCGGGCTCAGCCGCAAAACCATCCCGCTACTTCGTCGTCAGTTAGGCATTGTATTTCAGGATTTTAATCTTTTACCAGATCGGAATGTACAGGATAATCTCAGGTTCGTATTGGAAGCAACAGGCTGGAATGAGGACAAGAAGATCAGGGAGCGTATCCTGGATGTACTCAAACAGGTCGGGCTTTCTGAAAAATACCGAACCATGCCCCACCAGCTTTCCGGTGGTGAGCAGCAACGGGTAGTGATTGCCCGCTCTTTACTGAATGAACCGCAGATCATCCTGGCCGATGAGCCAAGTGGCAATCTCGATCCCGAGACGGCAGATGATATTTTATTGTTATTGCGGCAATTAGCTCAAAAGCACAATACCGCAGTGCTCTTTGCCACGCACGATTATCGGATCATTGAAAATTTCCCCGCCCGGATCATTCGTTGCCTGAACGGCCGGATCATTACCGAAGAGGATATTGAAGTGTGATATTAGTCCGCCAGAAGGTAGCGCAACAAATAGGCCTGCTCAATACCCGGATCTTGCTACTTTTTTTCCTCTTCCGGATATTCGATCCGAATATGGTGTACGGAGCGCATGATCTTTTTAAATATCTTGCTACAGGCTTCCAACTCTTTGAACGTCATGGCCGAATCATCCAACTGTCCTTGGGTGACCTTGTGCTGGATGATCTTGTCGATGAATTCCATTAGCTCCTTTTCCGAGGGATCCTTCAGGCTTTTACAGGCAGCTTCTATGGAATCGGCCAGCATCATGATGGTTTCCTCTTTAGTACGCGGCAGAGGGCCGGGATAGCGAAACTGCGATTCATCTACCGTTTCCTCGGGATGGTCCTTCTGGTATTTACGGAAGAAGTACTCCACACGGGTAGTGCCGTGGTGCGTCTGAATGAAATTGATCAGGATCTCGGGCAATTTTGCTTTTTGAGCCATCTTCACTCCTTCAGTGACGTGTTCGATAATGGTACGAGCACTGGTGAGCTCGTCGATATCTTCGTGCGGATTGTGGCCCGATTGGTTTTCAATGAAATATTCCGGTTTCAAGGTTTTGCCGATATCGTGGTACAAGGCAGCTACTTTCACCAAAAGGTGATCAGCTCCTATCTCACGGGCAGCTGCCTCCGAGAGGTTCGCCACCTGGAGGGAATGTTGTAAGGTGCCCGGTGCTTTAGTGGCAAGTTGTTGTAACAATGGCCGATTCAGATCGGATAATTCGATCAGGGTAATGGGCGAAATAAAGCTGAAGAAACGTTCGAATAGCGGTATGAGAGGGTAGGCCAGCAGGGTTAGCAAAACATTCAGTCCGCTCCACGCATAGAAGGAAGGGCTGATGTCTTTGAGGCTACCGTCTTTGATCAGTTCCAGTCCGGTGTAAGCTAGGGCATAGGTAAGGAATATAAAGAGCATGGAATAAAAAAAACGTGACCAGTTGCGTGTATCAATGTTACTTAAAATGACAATGATGCCTACCAGGATCTGCAGGAAGGTGAATTCATAGCCCAGGGAGGTGATGAAACTGGCAAACAGTACGATGATGATATGCACGAACAAGGCCAGGCGATCTGTGTAAAAAGCCTTGATTACAATAGGAACGATACAAAATGGAATAAGGTATGCACTGAGTACTCCACTTTTTTCGACGAGAAAAGTAAGATAACTGAAGGCTACCAGCCAGAGCGATACGAAGATCAGTTGCTTATTCTTTTGGAATACATCGGAAGCAAAATTACGGAGGTAGGTTACAAAAATGCTTAGCAGGAGTGCCGTCAGGATGATGTAACCGATCAGCACACCAAGTGAAGACTGTTTTTCCGTAATCTCTTTTTCATACTGTTCCTTAAAGGATAGTAATTTCTGGTAGGTATCATCGGTGATCACACCGTCTTTGGTGACGATGACTTCTCCTTTACTCACCCGGCCTCGATAGGTAACAACATTGGCCAACAGGTCTTCCCGGAAACGTTTAGTGATGGTATCGTTGTAAAAAACGTTGGGTCGGATCATGTTTTCCAGAATAGGAAAAAGAAATTCCGGTTCGGACAGACGACTATAGGGGAGGGTATCACCTAAAAAATTACTGGCATCATCCGGCTGCATTAATTGCTCCAGCGTTTGCTGTTGGGTAAAGCTTCCCTTGATGATATTGATGACAAAATCATCTCCTTTCTCTTCTTCTTCTGGCCGCAACTGCACAATCCCTTCATTGAACAGCCGGTTGAGCAATTTAGTGCCGAATTCGCGGTAGGCCTGCGATTTTTGTGCTACGTCCGGAAATTGTTCCCTGGTTTCGCCCTGACGTAGCTGCTGTTCAAAATCAACTACGAACTGTTGCGTCACTCTGCGGTTAATATCATATTCCAACTCATAATAGGGTGAGAAATTAGCCAGCAGGCCATTTCGCTCCGCTTCCAGTTCTGCTTCCGACTTTTTGATGGGAAAATCAAATGGCGCCACTAATTCCTCATACCGCCAGGGTTGCCCCCGGTCAAACTGGTACTTGAACTTTACATTATTGGGAAAAAGTAAAATGATCAACGTGCCTACTCCAAGCAGGACGACCACCTTTACGAAATTGGACCAATATTGCCAGGCTTGTTGCCGTTCCTTCGCCATTTAATTGATGCTACAATGCAATGATGCTACAATACTACGATTTTTATGGACATTGTCCTAAAACATCACAGCATCGCAGCATCATAGGATCGCAACATCAATTAACCAGCCGTGCCCGCCCGAAGGCCTGCACCCAGTAATCGCCTACCCGGGCACTACCCATGTGCTGGAACGCTGCGTTCATCATGTTCCGACAATGGCCCGGGCTGTTTTTCCATCCAAGGAAAACGGATTCCACATCCCGATAGCCCCAGGCAATGTTCTCGCCTACGGCCTGCCAGCTGTAACCGGTGGCCGTAACCCGAACGGCAATGTCGGAGCCATCGCTTCCGGTGTGATCAAAAAAGTCGTTGGTGTACATGTCGTTGGCATGTCGCAGGGCAGCAGCGTCCAGATCGGTATTCCAACTCACCGGATCAACCGGCTGCATGTAATTGGATCCGCACTGGCAACCTTTCTTACGAAGGTCATTGACCAGCTGGAATAATTTGGGCATGGCACTTTTGCTGCCATCATTGGTGGTTTTGGCTTCCGCCTCCAATTCTTCCATAGATGGAGTGAAAACATCGGTCTCACAGGAAGAAAGGAGCACTGCGGTAGCCAACAGCATGAATAGGTTTTTTAGGGATAACATAGATCAGGTCTTTTGGGTCACTTATTATATTCCCTGATATAGCGTTTCGTTACCCCGGATTATTGGTTAAGGAAAGGTTAGAGGGTGTTAGGGGAAAGTTATATAAGATAATCACATGCTTTGCCAAAACTCCACAATAGTCCGCAACTGCGCCTCTGCAAACCGTTCCACCGTCTCATCCAGCATCAACAGGCTGGCGTCTTCAAAGTTGTCAAAAAAGAGGTGTTCGCCGAGAATGGCTGACATTGCGGTATTGCGCAGCACATAGAACTTAGCCTCCCGGTCGGGATCCCCGTCAGTAGCGTCCTGACGGTAGCTGATCTTGCTGCCGAAGATCTCTTTTACATTATTGAAATATGCCGTAGCTACTTTATCCGAACGAGTAGTACCCGGAGAAGTATATACTTCGAAGCCCCGTGCGGCTCCGGAACCGGAGGCATTGGAATGATTGGAAATGAAGAGGGTCTTTTTGTAGTATTTGTTATACCAGTTGGCGGTGTCTACCCGGTAGGAGAGACTCATGTCCAGGTATTCATGGTAGACTTTGATATAATTGATCTGAAGAGTGTCGAGTTTTTTGGCTACCCGGTCGGTCAGGACGCGGTTCCAAACGCCCTCAAAGAACCAGCGGCCGTCGTGGAAAGTGCCTTTGCTGTGCTCATATTGTTTGCTGGGGGCGGTAACGTACTTTCCGGTTTTAGGGTCTATGCTGCCATGGCCGGCATCGAGAAATACACAAAAGTCAGTATTCATATTGGTTGTTTCAGGTAGTTTAGCGCTAAAATTAACAAATCCGAAAGACACCGGAAAGTTTTTACTAACTATCTTTGGGCAAAAAATATGAATCGCATATACTTGTTGGTGGTCTTGCTTGGACTGAGCTTTGGAGCCTGTAAAAAGGAAGTGGATCAGGATGAAGTAGACCGCCTGAAGATAGAAGAATATCTGGCGGACAACAATCTGTCGGCGGAAATGGATCCTTCCGGATTGTATTATATTATTGAGGAACAGGGAACAGGTACCCAACCCAACCCCAGTAGCCGGGTTCGGGTGCGCTACAAGGGATATTTACTGGATGGTACCGTTTTTGACCAAACCACTGGAGACAAAACTGCTGTCTTTAATCTAGGAGGTTTGATCCCCGGGTGGCGGATTGCCATTCCACTGCTAAAGGAAGGAGGCAAAGGTATCTTTATCCATCCATCCGGGCTGGCATACGGTCCTTTTTCGCCCGGCAGCCCTATTGGTCCAAATGAAGTACTGATCTTTGAAATTGAGCTGGTGGAAGTGGTCTCTTAGAGAATAGTGAAGAAACCCGGATAGTCTGTACTCATAAACTGTTAGTTTCAGTCTCAAACGCTGAATTTTTTCTTTTTTGCATAACTCACTGAATACCCGTACATTTGGGTAGATCAGAGGTGGGCTACCATATTTCCGGATGGGTAGTTACAAAAGCTAGTTTTGATAAAAACTCTCCATTGACATCATGAGGAGGAGATTGCTATGGTTCGCATTCCTGTTTCTGGCCGGAAGTACGCTCTCCGCGCAGAAATTGCTGGATATTCGTATGAATGTCCGGTTTGAGAATGTCAGTCTGTTGCAAGCCCTTAATCAACTTATTGATGATCAGGGGGTTCCGTTGGCTTTTAGCGACAATCTGATCCCCGAGCGACAGATCAATCGCACCTTCACCGACAAGCAGATCAGAATTATTCTGGACGAACTCTTCGAAGGCACCCTGCTGGATTATCGGGTTCGTGCCTCCGTCATTTCACTTTATCGAAGGAATAAACCGGTCGGCCCGGTCTTTACCATAAGTGGTTTTCTGCGTGATGAAGCCAACGGGGAAACCCTGATCGGAGCCACCGTACACGATGCTCTGTCCGGGCAGGGTACGGTGAGTAATGAATATGGCTTTTACAGCCTGCAATTACCAGCTGGTAATATCGTGTTGGTATGCTCCTACACCGGCTATGAAGCACATAAGGATACCTTTTATCTCTATCGGAATACCTATCAACCTATTGCCCTGAAATCAAGCCTGGTCTTACCGGTAATCGAAGTAAAGGGCAGTGACCTGCCTTTAGGAATTAAAGGCGGCAGCAGTTTCACACTGGATACCGATATGCAGCAGAAAATCCCCCGGCTGGCTGGCGAAGAAGACCCGATGCGTATGCTTCAGTTAAGTACCGGTGTGCAAACCGGCACTGATGGTGTTGAGGGAATTCATGTCAGAGGAGGAAGTGCCGGACAGAACCTGGTGTTGATCGATGGAGTACCGGTATATTATGCGGCTCACGCTGCCGGTGTTTTCAGTATTTTTAACAGCGACGCTATTCGCAAGGCCGAATTGATCAAAGGCGGATTTCCGGCGAAATACGGCGGCCGTCTTTCCTCAATTTTGGACGTACGAACCAAAGAAGGCAATAATCAGAAATTGTCGGGCAAGGCGGAAGCCGGGCTTATTTCCGGTCGCCTTTCATTGGAAGGGCCGCTCGTGAAAGGCAAAAGCTCATTCTTTCTAGCCGGAAGATGGTCCTATCTGAATTGGTTTGTGGTGCCGTTTAGTCGCGCGGCCAAAGCCCGTAGAGGAGTAAGCGGCAGCACTTCTTATTATTTTGAAGACATCAATGCCAAGTTGAATTACAGCTTAGGCAAAAATGATAAGCTATTCCTGAGTTATTATCATGGAGGGGATAATTTCATGAACGGTGGACATACTACCGACACTATTGCCTACCTTGATGAATATGAACAGTTGCAGGAGTTTAGAACCTATAAGGGATATTTCGAGCAACTGCGGTGGAACAACCAGGTAGGTGTACTGCGTTGGAATCACATTTATAATGACCGCTTGTTTTCCAATGTTTCCGTTTCTTTTAGTCGTCTGGATGTTACTTCACAATTTCAGACACTGGATTCTGTGGTCAATTTGCACAACGGACAATTCGTAAATCCTTTTCTGGCTTCCCTTTTTCATTCCCGCATCAGTGATGTTGGATTCAGAGCCGATTTCGATTACTATCCCGGGGCCAAGAACCGGCATAAGATCAATTTCGGTTGGGCAGCCAATTACCGACTTTTCGTTCCGGGAGCCCTGGTGATTGATGACGGCCACAGTGATGCTATTGTCAACCGCCAGCCTAAAACTATCCAGGTGGACGGCAGAGAGTATGTAGGATACATCAGCGATGATCTTCAGCTGTCTGAGAGATGGAAACTCTATGCCGGTTTACACGTTTCGCTTAACCGGGTGGAAGGTAAAGGCTACCTGTCCACGCAGCCGCGTTTCGGTATTTATGGCAATATCAGTTCTTTTCTTGGGGTTAAGGCCTCGGTCAGTCATATGAGTCAATTCGTTCATCTACTGACGAATTCAAGTCTGGGATTACCTACGGATCTCTGGGTGCCGTCCACGGCAGAGATCCGGCCGGAAACTTCCTGGCAGGGCACCGTTGGGTTGGATATACGGCCTAGTGATCATTGGGAACTCGGCCTGGAAGCCTATTACAAGAAGATGGATCATTTGGTGGCCTTTACGGAAGGAGCGAACTATTTATACGACTGGAGAGATAATCTGACCATAGGAGAGGGAAATGCCCAGGGGCTTGAAGTGCTGCTTCGCCGCAAGAGGGGACGCCTCACCGGTTGGATGGCCTATACTTTCAGCTTTACCGACCGAAAGTTTGACCGGATCAATTTAGGTAAACGCTATCCCTTTAAGTTCGATCGCCGTCATGATTTCAAACTGGTTGCGGCTTACGAATTCACCCCTCATTTTGATATTTCTGCAAACTGGGTAATTAGTTCCGGATTTGCTTATAACCTGGCTACTTCGACCTATCAGTTGAATTTTCCCGGAGATTTCTCTCCCCCGGTTGAACTGCCGGACTACGGTGAAAAAAACAGGGACCGCATGCCGGACTATCACCGTTTGGATGTTGGCGCTAATTTCAAATTTGGCAATCCAAAGATCCAACATCAGCTGCACCTCGGTGTTTACAATGTTTACAACCGGCAAAATCCACTGTACTATACATTTCGCTCGGAATATATCGTATCCGGATACAAATTAGTACAGAGGCTTCGGTATGTACAGGTTAAATTGCTTCCGATATTACCATCCCTCAGCTATTCGATCCAGTTTTGATCGATTGCAGATCGTTATAAAATGTTATATTTGCTATATAATCTCACTAGCCTATGGTTCGCTATATCTATACAACGATCTTTTCGCTGATCGGTCTTGGTGCGATCCTGTATTCCTGTGAAGAACCGTTGGATCCCGGTTATTTCCCACCCGTTGAAAACAAGCTGGTTGTGGTGAGCAAGTTTTCGACAGGTAAAGCCATTGAGGTAAGCGTGTCGAAAAACCGGCCTATCGGTAGCTATGAACCAATAGAATATGTGACTGATGCCAAAGTAGAACTGTATTGGAAAGAGACCTTTTTGGAGCAGTTGCAATTGATACCGGCTAAAGATGAGTACCAGTTTCCATATTATATCAGCCAGGCTAATTTCCCCGTTTCCGGGGTAGAATATACGATCAAAGTCACGGCCGACGGCTATCAGCCCGTGATGGCGAAAAGCAGGATCCCGCCGAGTGTGAAGATCACCAAATTCAAGATAGACCGCCGTACTGTGGAGTCCATTCCCGGTAGTGGTTTGCAAAGAAACTTCTTTTACACCACCATAGATTTCGACGATCCATCCGAAAAAGGAGATTATTATCATTTGAATATCTCCCAACAGGTCAATGATTATATTGTGGAGGGGCTTGATACCCTGATCGGAAAAAAGACCCTGCATTCGGTTAATTTCAATCCTTTGGGAAATAAGAATACCATTACCGCCAATGTGGAAGGTGGATTGTTGTTTGAGGATAAGCCGGATGATCAGGAACTGCAAATCGTATTTTATATCGATACTGATCCTGGATTGCAAATTTTCGGAAAAACCTATCTTGAATTACGTACCATCTCAGACGACTACTATCTGTACTTTACTTCCTTGAGCAAATCGGACGGTGTCAATCCGGATCCACTTAGTCCACCGGTTATTGTCTACCAGAACATTGAGAACGGCCTGGGTATCTTTGCCGGCTACAGCAATGTGATGGATTCCATACAGTTGTCCAATTAATTTTAGTCGGCAGTCAATTGTGCTACTGCTGAAAAAACAAGGGCCGTGCTCCGAATTGAAATAGAAGGGGCGCTTCTACCCTCACGCTATTTTGCTTTATTCCCATCATCTTATACATTCCCCATATCGACTACTGACTGCCGACTTCATTTTATAAAAATTTGGCATTCCATAGGGGGGACGTTTTTTTTTGGTGTCTATACAGTCAAACAGGCTATTATATAGTCCATTGGGATTGTTTCACCGAAAATTTAAGCTTATGAGTCTGGAGGCCAAAACTACTTTTTTTGAACAGTTTCCTTTATTCGAATGCCTCAATCAGGATGAAAAAGAGGAGTTGGCAGGCATGATGAAAACGGAGATCAAACCGCGCTACAGTATGATCTACATGCCCGGCGATAACTCCGACCACATCTACTTTCTGGCAAAAGGCACAGTAAAGATCGGTACACACTCATCCGATGGCAAAGAAGTGATCAAGTCTTTGATCCATCCGTTGGCCATGTTCGGTGAACTGGGAATTATCGGTGAAACCCATCGACAGGATTATGCGCAGGCATTGCGGGAAGACGTATTGGTGTACATCCTGAAAAACTCCGACTTCCGCCAAATTATGCGTAAGAATTTTGATCTGTGCAGCCAGGTAATGTCGTCCTTCGGCCAGCGCCTGATGCAGGCGGAAAATAAACTGGAATCACTCATCTTCAAGGATGCACGCACTCGCATCATTGATTTTATAAAAAATTCTGTTAGCGACCGCGGCCGCAGGGTGGGTTTTGAAATGCTGCTGAAGCACTCATTGACCCATCAGGATATTGCAAATATTACCTGCACGTCGCGGCAAACGGTGACGCTGGTGCTGAATGACCTTAAGAAATCTGATCTTATTTACTTCAACCGTGGTAAAATACTTGTACGGGATATGGCTAAACTGGCCTGATAACCGGGCAGTACGGCCTGGAACGAACAGCTGCCCGGGCCGTACTAGTCAAATATTTTAAGTTTGGTTACAGAGATGCTCCGCTTGCGGGGCATTTTTTTTGGGCATCAAACAACCTTTTTGCCCTATTTGACCTTGATATAGAAAACGTTTGCCGGGATTGAGAAAGAATGACGTGGGTTTCTGAATAACTTAATTACCTCGCACCTTTTTCACCTGCCAACTTTCAAAGCAATCTATGTCATCAAACAGCTGGACAGAGGCCGATAAAACGGCTATTCAAAAATATTACGGTCAGTCGTTGGAAGAACTGCGCCCGGAAACTTTCCATCAGCTTCGTAAGCAATTACTCGCCAAATATCATCCCGATAATTTTGAGAAATTCGACGATGAAACCATCCGGGAAATGGCTACGGAGCGTTTCCAGATGTTAGAAGAACTCAACAAAAAGATTGAATGGCATTTTGAGGGTAAATTATCCGTAACTTCGGCGAAAGACCGCGCCTTTCATCCCCACGCGCAATTTGCTTTTGATAAACTCAAGATCGAGATCATCACGTCGGATAAAGATCTTAAATACCATTTGTTCGGCACCTTTTATCGTTGGCTGGTATTTGGAGATAAATTCAAGATCCCCGATACCAAGGCTTCGATCATCATCGACGAGGATCATCAGGGCAGTAGCATTGGTTACCGGGAAACCATTCGCATGTATCTAACCTTTAACACGGAAGATGCTGTAGAGACAATTGTTGACTGGTTGTTCCAGAAGATCAACGGCCGGGCCGGATCACTGATCATTCACGGTGATGTGGTGGAGGTGGACTATGACGCCATGTTGCGGGCGGTCAAGCAAACTACTTTCCTCCAAATCGGGCCGGGATAGTTTTTTATTGGTGAGTCGGATTATTTTTTAGAGCTTTGCGGGTCTAGTTGCAACAGCTTGAAATGAATGACCTTAAGAAATACAAAGACCTGTACGGCCTGATCGGATATCCGTTATCACACTCCTTTTCTAAAAAATACTTTTCCGAAAAGTTCACGCGGGAAAATATAGCCTATTCCTATTACGAGCTTTTTCCTATTCAGTCGATCGATGAACTGCCGGCACTGATCGTCCGGCATCCCAATCTTCGCGGACTGAACGTTACCATTCCATACAAACAACAGGTGCTTCCTTTTATGGATCAGTTGGACGAGGGAGCCGCTGCGGTTGGAGCAGTAAATACCATTAAAGTGGCGAATGGACGGTTGTTGGGATTCAACTCCGATGTGTACGGTTTTGAGCAATCGTTGCTTAAAGCCATACAAAAACTTGGATACCAGCCGGATTCGGCCTTGATCCTCGGAACCGGTGGCGCGGCCCGGGCAGCAGCTTTCGTACTGGACCGACAAGCCATTTCTTATCGATTCGTTTCCAGAAATAAAGGTGATAATACGTTAAGTTACCCTGAAGTGGATCAGGCCATCATGCAGGAAAATCACTTAATAATAAATACCACGCCTTTGGGAATGTCTCCAAATGTTGATACCTTTCCGGATATTCCATACCAATATGCCGGACCTCAGCACTTGTTTTTTGACCTGGTTTACAATCCCGCAATGACAGCTTTTTTAAAAGCAGCAGCAACCCGGGGAAGCCTGGTACAAAACGGGCTGGATATGCTGTATGGACAGGCGGAAAAGTCCTGGCAATTTTGGCAAAAATAAAACGTTGTCTTTCCTATGAAGAAAGAGGGAAAACCCGTTCCGAACAATCTTGAAAAACTGGACAGTATGGCCAGAGCATTTTCCGGCGAGGGTGATATGCCTAACCTGGATTTTAACAATACGGAGATTGCCTTCGCTCATTTTTCCGATCAGGAATTGAAAAAAGCGGCCTGGCTGTTCGGGCTGATGAATAAGCACTGGTTGGTAGGTATCGGTTCCAAACTTGGAATCGCAGCCATTAAGTTGCATCTTCCTTTTGTTGAGTCACTGGTGAAGAATACCATCTACGAACAGTTTTGTGGTGGCACGACCTTGCTGGAATGTAAAAAGGCCATTGACCGACTGTATGATCGCGATACCTTCACTATACTGGACTACGGGGCAGAGGGCAAGTCAACCGAGGAAGACTTCAATCTGACGATGAATGAAACTATTCGGGCCATCGATTTTGCGGCCCGGCATAGTGCTGTGCCCGTTGTGAGCAGCAAGATCTCCGGTATGGCCCGCAACGGCCTGCTGGAGGCCATGGGTAAAGATAAACCACTGACTGAAGAGGAGCGTGAAGAGTCTCAGAATGTATTAAAGCGACTCGATTCTATCTGCCATGTTGCCCGTGAAAAAGGTGTAAGTGTATTTTTTGACGCTGAGGAAAGCTGGTTGCAGGATGCCATTGATTATCTGGTAAACAGTATGATGAGCCGCTACAATAAAGAATCGGTAGTGGTGTATAATACCTTCCAGATGTATCGGACCGACCGACTGAAGTACCTGCGTGAATCCTATGAGGTGGCCAAACGCACGGGGTACAAACTTGGCGCAAAATTGGTACGTGGTGCTTACATGGAAAAGGAAAGAGACAGAGCTGAAGAACGGGGATATCCATCTCCCATTCTTCCCGATAAAGCAGCAGTTGATGCGGCCTTCAACGAAGGGATCCGCTTTTGTGTGGATCATTATGAAGAACTCGCTTCCTGCAACGCCTCCCACAATCAGGAAAGTACCATGCTACAGGCAGAACTGATCGCCAGAAACAACCTGCCCAAGGAGCATCCTCATCTCAATTTCTGTCAGCTCTACGGAATGAGTGATAATCTGACCTTTAATCTGGCCGATGCCGGATATAACGTTGCCAAATATGTGCCGTACGGACCGGTTCGGGAGGTAGTGCCCTATCTCATCCGCCGGGCTCAGGAAAACACATCGGTGACCGGTGATATGGGCCGGGAGTACGAGCTGGTCTTGCGGGAAATGAAACGTCGCGGCCTGGCCTGATCCCGTTTGCCTGTCAGCCGTCGCCGCATATAGCTGACATCATTCAGTGCCCCCAATTGCCAATGAAACGATCTGATGAAAACTATCGGCAGTTTCCTTATTGTGCTTATGTTGAGCCTGTTTCGGCCATTTACACCGGAACTTTCAGCCCAGGATACGCAAAACCTTAACTTTCTGGAGCCGGCAGATACCTTTCATAAAGGCCGGTTCTGGGCCGCTGCCGGAGCCGGTACCGTCATTTACGGAGGCTTTGCCTATGGGCTTTATCAATCCTGGTACAAAAGTTACGAGCTAACAGATTTTCACACCTTCGACGATCTGCACGAATGGCAGCAGATGGATAAGGCCGGTCATTTATACACTACCCATTTTGAAGCCAATCTGCTTTTCTCTGGTGCCCGTTGGGCCGGAATTCCGCAACGAAGTGCCGCCTGGACAGCAGCCGGTATAGCGCTTTGGCTACAGACTACCGTTGAGGTGATGGATGGATTTTCTTCAAAGTGGGGCTTTTCCTGGAGCGACATGGCGTTTAATGTGGGCGGAGCCGGCCTGTTCGTGGGACAGGAATATCTTTGGGAAGAGCAACGTATTCTGATGAAGGTGTCTTCCGATGTTTTTAAGCGATATCCCCAAAGTAGAATATTGTCATTGGATGGAATGGCTTCGACATCCTTGCAGGAAAGAGCCTATCAATTGTACGGCCGCAGCTTTGGCGAGCGCTTTCTCAAGGATTATAATGCACAGACGATATGGGCTTCCGTTAATATTCTTTCTTTTATAGGAGAACGGAGCTCCCTGCCGCCCTGGCTCAATGTGGCCTTGGGGTACGGAGCAGAAAATATGTACGGGGGATTCCTGAATAAGTGGACGGACGATTCAGGTAATGCTCAGTTCAGTGTTATGAGCCAGGAGCATCCCCGTTACCGGCAGTTTTATCTTTCGCTGGATATTGATCTTTCCCGTATTCGAACAAAAAGTCGGGTATTGAAGACTTTTTTACGATGTATCAATTATCTGAAGATACCTGCTCCGGCGTTAGAGGTCAATACCTTGGGGCAGGTTCGGGGGCACTGGCTACACTGGTGATCTTTGATTTATGCCTATTTCCAGTTTTCATCTTATCAGAGCTACTGTTCCAACCTGTAATTTATCCTGGATCACTCCGGGAGTTACCTCCCAGGAATATCTGAGGGAATAAGTGTAGACCCCCTGGCTGACTACTTGGCCGCGCGAATGGCCGTCCCATCCCTGTTCCGGAATACTACTTTGGTAAAGAAGCTCTCCCCAACGATTGAAGATCTGTAGTTCGTATGATCTAAACTCACAGGTAGCATAGGCCTGAAAAACATCGTTGACACCATCACTGTTGGGCGAAAAGGCATTAGGGATGTAGTAATTACAAGGACAAAGCCCCTGTTGCAAGTCGATGCTAATATCAAACTCAGTTCGGCAGGTGGTTGCCTGTAGGAAGTATTGTCCGGGAGCTTGTAAAATGCGATTCGAAACCGTGGAGCCATCTTCCCACAGATAAGTGGCATTTTCCAGAGGCGGCTGAAAATGCAGGGTATCCGTACACTGGATCCGGGCCTCGTATTCAAGAGTGGCCTGGTCTACTTCTGTTTCGCAGACATGCTCAGCAAAGAGATCAAGGTCCAGGACATCCACTGTAACAGTATCTGTACTGGTAAAGCTTAAATTAGTTGCGGTACCCATCACAGTTTGTATGTCCATGGGAACCTTTTCCGGTAATCTATCGGTGTAATCATAACCGGCACAACTAAGCGCTTCCCCGGGCTTCAGCCGGATTACATAATCATAATTGCCCTGATCGTAATAAGAACCCATAACCGTTACGGATCGCTGATCACCCGTCCGGCAGATCGGAGCTGTAAATCTCCCAATGTCACCAAGATCAAAGGAAAACTGAGCAAGTATTTCTCCATCAGGGCTACATTCGATCATAAATGGTGCGCCGCCATAGTTGCTTTCCGCTTCTAACGGAAGAGCATTGACCATGACCAGATTTCCATCCGAGAGCCGGTCTATACTCGAGGCCAGAAAACCGGAGGGGACCTGTTCGCTTTGCCATTCTACTTCGCCTGTTTGATCCAGTTTAAAAAGATACTGGGCTTCCGATTCGGGATTTCTCACGGCAAGAACATAGCCGTTGCCGCTTTCTACCGGTCGGGAAATATTGGCATCTTCAGCGGACAGTTGACTTAACTCCCTGCTCCAGACTAAATTACCGGCTTCATCAACCAGATAAATGAGATTTCCATTGACACAGATAGTGTTGCCATCTGAACTAAAAGTAGCTGCTCCCGACCCCCGCCTTCGGTGATAGCTTTTGGCCCAATTGATCTGCCCCGTCTCATTGATCATCAACAAATAATTATGGGCTCCATTCTCGGCGTAATAACTGCCAAAGACCATGATTTTACCATCGTGAACATCCACATTATAATTCTGATCCCCGTTGGAGGTATCAAAAGTGAGCATGCTGACGACTTCTCCTCCGGCATTAATGCGCATCAGAAAGAGATCATCAAAACCGGTCTGCCCCATAGCTACAACGTCTCCACCGGATAATTCTTTGAGATCGGTAAAGTAGAGGGCAAAGTCCGGACTTCCGTATGCTCTGGCCCAGGAGATTACCCCACAGGAATCGTATTTGCTGATATAGAAACCATGTTTTTCCCAGTCCTGGGGCGGAAATTTCAGATCGTTGGCAATGAGGAAACCCTGGTCTGGAGTGGGCGCAATTGCGTGATTATCCCAGGTTTCGTAGCCGTTGAGCAGGTCCAGAAAACTGCGTTGGGACCACAGCTCAGCATTGGTAACCAGCAGGCATACAAAGGTTAGTAAGAATAGTGTACTTTTCATAGTGATGACGGTATGGGACGCTTTTACTAACCGGGGCCGGATCTTTCAATACTGTAGAAACGCCGGAGCTGATTCGGATAGTGTGATATGCGCTGAGAAGTATGCTGTACTATCCATACCTTTGCCCCAAAGCTATACTATGACAGCCAACAAGAAAGTAATGTTTATTGATAAAACCGATCCGGTGCTTTGGGAAGCACTGGAAATGCAGGGGTATCAATGTGAAGATTATACCGGCAGCGACCGCGATAAGGTAATGAAGGATCTTCCCGGTTTTTTGGGCCTGATCGTTCGAAGCCGGATGAAACTGGATCGTGAGCTGTTGTCGAGAGCAACAACGTTGAAGTTCATCGGGCGGAGTGGGGTAGGACTGGAGCATATTGATCTTGAATATGCTGCTGAAAGAGATATTCTGGTGCTCCCATCTCCGGAGGGAAGCCGGGATACGGTAGGCGAACATACGATCGGTTTATTATTGTGCCTGATGAACCATCTGGCCCGGGCCGACCGGCAGGTTCGCCGGGGAGAATGGATAAGAGCAGGGAACCGGGCTACCGAATTAAAGGGAAAAACCGTGGGCATCATCGGTTATGGTAATATGGGCACAGCCTTTGCTCAGCGTTTGAAGGGGTTTGATGTGCAGGTAATGGCCTATGACAAATTCAAAACCGGCTACGGAGATGAAAATGCAGCAGCGGTTGATCTGCCTACCTTACAGGCAGAGGCTGACGTAGTGAGTTTACATATTCCCTTTCTTCCGGAAAATCACTATTTCGTCAACGATGCCTTTCTGGAATCTTTTGCGAAGCCGATATTTTTGGTCAACACGGCCCGGGGGCTGGTACTGGAAACAGAAGCACTGGTCCGTAAGCTGAAGTCGGGTAAAGTCCTGGGGGCTGCGTTGGACGTGATCGAATATGAAGAGATGTCTTTCGTCCATTTGGACCCTAAAAAACAACCGGCTGCTTTTCAATTTTTGCTGCAATCGGATTCAGTGATATTGAGTCCACATATTGCCGGCTGGTCACACGAATCGGAAAGAGGGCATGCCCTGGCTTTAGTGGAAAAGATCGCAAAGGTCGCCGTTGAGTAATTTATTCTTCTTCCCAGAGCCGTGAAGCTTCGGGCGTATAAAGCTCGTTTTCCGGTTCCGGAAAAAAGAGTCCGATCGCTCCGCCGACCAGATCTACAACAGCGTGCAGCAGAATCAACAAATACAACGAACCGGTCAACATAAATATGGTACCGAACAGCAACGCCATTCCGACGATCTTAAAAATAGCCTGTTTACCTTGATAGGTATGTACATAGCCAAAGATCACTGCCGGAATGGATACCGCCAGTATTTTGGCCCAGGTTGCTGTGCCCAGCAGACTGATCAGATAAGACATGAAAAAGCCGCGAAAAACGATTTCTTCGCAGATCCCGGCGCTGATGGCCAGCAAAACAAAGATGGAGTAGGATTTAAAAGTACGTGGTAAAATATTCAGTTCTTCCGAAAGACGGGTTTCGGCCTCTGCCCGGCCTTTTTCGGTTAGTACATCTCTGACGGCATCCAAACAGTAGACTATAAAGAAGAGACTGATAACCCCGACACTAAGCCAGTGACCCGCTTCTTTGGTCCAGATTAGTCCCAAAGTAGAATACGACCGTCCGAACCACCACCAGGCACCAAGGATAGCCAATGCCATCAGCCACAAGCCGATGCTGTTGCCGATATACAGACTAATCCGCATGCGCTGATTGAAATGCATGTCCTTCAACTTTTTCTGTGCACCTATCGTCCGGAATGGTAAAATGATTCCAAGAAGAAGAAACAGCAGGTGGTCAACCAGGTTAAGATCAATAGGTTCAATCATGTAATTTTAGAATTTATGATCGTATACTTGCATCCCTAAAAGACGGAGGAATAAAAGGTGGAGCAAATTTAGATTATAAATGTTCTGCCGTCCAATATCAAGGATAAGAACATGCAAACACGCCCGAATACCATTGTATTTAATCTATCGGAAGCTGCTCAGGATATCTTTCTGCCCGTTGCTTTTATCGTCAAGCTCGACCGGCATGACAGTCCTACCTATATCCAGCAACGCGCATTACCGGAAACTTTGGGAGGGTTTAATCTGGAAATAACGCCTACGCTACAGCGCTTGTTCGCATTGATAGAACAATTGACACTGGAAAATATTGAAAAACAGTTTTGCCCGCCTCGCAGAAAGACCAAACCATTGTCAGAATTGCTGGAAGATCAGGAAGTTCGAAGAGCGATCCATATCTTCGTTCATCGTCGCCTTGATGAACTATTGACGGTTTGTGTAGAGCACGGCTACGGGATCTGTTGGGAGGCGGAAAGAAAATCGATTATCAGTGATCTTTTGCTGGAACCACATAAGCAGGAGCTTCAGCCGGAACTTTCTTTTGAAAAAACTGGCGAAGGAGTCACTTATCAGTTAAGATTGAAAGAAGGCCGGCAAACCTGGCAGATCCATACCAAAGAAGTAGTTGTTCTTACCAATACTCCAGCCTGGATCGTGGTAGGATACCGGCTTTACAGCATTGCCCACATCAATGGGTTTATGGTAAAACCCTTCCGGAACAAAGACGTTATACAGATACCTCGCTCCTCGGTTACCGCTTATTTTAAACAGTTTATCTATAAGGTTGCCTCAAAAGTAGAGATCGAGGCCAGTGGATTTGAAGTAGTACAGTATAGTAAACTGGAGGGTTGTGAGCTGGAACCGGTAAAACTCCTGTTTACAGAAAAGTGGGGACTCTCAGTGCATATGGCTTATCAATTGGCCCGTTTCAACTGGAGCGATAAAAAAATGCAGATGACCACCCTGAAAATGGGGGATGGTCAGGAGGAGATATCTATTTTACAAGTCAAACGAGATAAAGTAGCGGAAAATATTTTCGTTGCTCAACTCCGTCGTCTGGGATTGCTCAATCTGGATGGAAGTTATTTCCAGCTTAACGAAGATGCCGGCCAGGATCTGCTGGATTGGGTGATCGATCACCGAAGCGAGCTTAAAGAGCTGGGATTTAAGTTGAAAATGCCGCAGGTTGAAGGTCGTACCATTGCCTTGTATCGCCCCACTATTCAGGTCAATACCACCCGAAGCAATGACTGGTTTGATATATACGGAGAAGTGGCCGTCGGGCCGCACCGGATACCTTTTCTCGATATTGCCCGGTATATCAAAAATGAAAACCCTTATTTTCTCTTACCGGACGGCAGTTATTTCCTGATCCCTGAAGAGTGGATGAACCGATACCGGGAGATTGTGATGTTCGGTCGGTTCCAGGGAGGAAAGTTGCAACTGGCCAAAAGCCAGTTTCCGCTGCTGGAATCACTGGGTATCGAAGCGGCGTCCTTACCGGCAATGGAGGATTCGGATTTGGAATTCAGCTTGCCTGACGGTTTACAGGCCGATCTGCGCCCTTACCAGCTGGATGGGGTGCGGTGGATGGCACAGCATTATCACAACGGCCTTGGCGCCTGTTTGGCGGATGATATGGGTTTGGGGAAAACACTTCAGACGATCGCTATTCTTTTACATGCAAAAGAGAATAAACTGGTACCAGCCCCAGTGCCTTCCGGAGGCGGAGCACAGCTGGATCTGTTCAGCGCTCCGTCCCCGGATGCAGAATTCCTGAAACCGTTGAATGCCCTGATCGTCCTCCCGGCTTCTTTGGTGTTTAACTGGAAGCAGGAGATACGCAAATTTGCCCCGGTATTGAGTACTTACAATCATACCGGCCCGAAGCGGCATCGGGACGCACGCCTACTGGGACGTTTTGACGTGATCCTGACTACCTATCAGACTGCCCTAAGGGATATCGATCTGCTCCAGAAACTGGAGTATGAATACATTGTTCTGGATGAAAGCCAGCAGATCAAGAACCGGGAGAGCAAGGTATTTCAGGCCATCAATAAGCTGAATGGTAAACACAAGATATCGCTCAGCGGTACTCCAATTGAAAACTCCCTGGCCGATCTTTGGTCGCAGATGCAGTTCATCAACCCTGATCTTTTGGGGAGCTTTCGCTTCTTCAAAAAAGAGTTCATCACTCCCATCGAAAAGAACCAGGACGAGGATAGAAAAGACCGCCTCCGTACGTTGGTGCAACCTTATTTGTTAAGACGCACCAAAGAGGAAGTGGCAAAGGATCTGCCTCCATTAAGCACGCAGTTGTTTTATTCCGATATGGAGCCGGAGCAAAAGAAATTGTATGAACGGGAAAAATCGGCGGCGCGTAATTATCTGTTGGAAAATTTTGCGGTCAATGATCCCCAATACCGCATTATGGTACTGCAGTCACTGACCAAACTGCGACAAATCGCCAATCATCCCGCACTGGTGGAGGCTGATTTCGGCAAGGCCAGCGGCAAATTCAATGATGTGCTGGAGCATTGGTCGGTTATCCGTAAAGCGGGCCATAAGGCTTTATTTTTTAGTTCTTTTGTAAAATATCTTGAATTGTTCCGGAGCCATTTCGAAACGGACAAACAGGCTTATGCCTGGTTGAGCGGCAGCTTAAGTTCGGTTGAACGGCAGCGCGAGATAGATCGTTTTGAAAGCAACCCGGATATATCCTCTTTTTTGATCTCGATAAAATCCGGCGGCACCGGCCTTAATCTAACGGCTGCCGATTATGTGTTTATCCTGGATCCATGGTGGAATCCCACTATAGAAAATCAGGCGATTGCCCGTGCACATCGGATTGGACAGGAAAAACAGGTGATCGCAGTGAAATTTATCGTCAGGGAAAGTATAGAAGAGAAAATACTGGCGCTGCAGGAGAAAAAGGCACAGTTGGCCGAGGATATTATCGGCAATAGCGGGAAGATGGATTTCAGTCGGGAGGAATTGGAATTATTGCTTGAATAGTTAGATGTCAGGCAACTCAGCGTTGCCTGACATCTAAAGAAAGCACTATTAGTGCATCCCCGCACTGGGCAGGAATGGATATAAGACCAGGAAGGCTATTGCACCGGCCAGAAAACCGACCAATGCGAGCCAGGCGATCTTTTTCAGATACCAGATGAAGTCGATGCGCTCCATACCCATGGCAGCCACACCGGCGGCAGAGCCGATGATCAGCATACTACCGCCCGTACCGGCGGAATAAGCGACAAAATGCCATAGCTTAGCATCCAATGGCTCGGCGTACATTCCCATTGCAGCTGCAACCAGCGGCACATTATCAATGATGGCTGACATAAAGCCAAGTATGACCACCACAATATCCTGGTTGGGAATAGCATCCTGCAAGCGTTCAGCCACATAACGCAACGCACCTACATCTCCTACCACGACAGTTTCCAAAGCGGCTACTGCCATCAGGATACCCAGGAAGAACAGAATGCTGGACATCTCTATCCGGGAAAGTGCTTTGTGTGCGCTGTATTGATGTTTGCGCTCTTCAGTGAAATCTTCTTCCGGATGAATGTATTCGGATACCAGCCAGACTACACCCAAACTGAGCATCATACCCATGTAAGGAGGCAGGTGAGTAATCGTCTTGAAGATGGGAACGAAAATGATTCCACCTAGACCGAGGTACAACATCGTCCGGCTGCTAAGTAGCTTTTCAGCTGTAGTGTCCTCTTCGATTTTCATATCTATCTCTCCCTTAAAAGGCTTCATAAAGGAAGCTATATAAAAAGGTACGGCAAAGCACAATATAGACGGGATCACCAGATGCTCCATCAGGCCGAAGGTGGAGACCCGGTTGCCGATCCACAGCATGGTGGTAGTAACATCACCGATGGGTGACCAGGCACCACCGGCATTGGCGGCGATGACGATCAGCGCTGCGTACCAGAGCCTTTCGTTTTTATCGTGAATGAGTTTACGCAAGAGCGTGACCAGTACGATAGTAGCCGTCAGGTTATCAATGATGGCTGAAAGAATGAAGCCCAGGATACCCAGTATCCAAAGCAGCTTTTTTTTATTTTTGGTCTTCACCCAGCTTTTCAGTACCTCAAAACCCCGATGAAGATCAATGATCTCAACAATAGTCATGGCCCCGATCAGGAATACCAGGATCTCTGCGGTTTTACCTAAATGGTGCAATAATGCATTAACGAAACCTTCTTCGCCTTCATGATTCATACCATTGGCCAGGCTGAAGACATGTTCGTGTGTGTCAATAATATTGAGTGTCCCACCGTGATAACC
>JAGQXH010000430.1 GCA_020436695.1 Lewinella sp.
ACCATCACCACATCAATTCACCGGACGGGTACGGTCTACCTCATGCTTCACGACCGGCACTGTTTTTAGGTAGGCAAAGATGGCAGCGACCTCCTCATCGGTGAGGGTCGTGAATTTAGGCATGGGCACTCGCACCGGGTATTTCGGTCCGGCTCCCCATTTGACAGCCTTGATGAAGTCCGCTTCCGTCCAGGTACCGATACCGGTTGCTTCATCCATGGTGATATTGGCCGAATAGATCTGCTGACCGGCCGCATCCAACATTTCGGTGCCGCCTCCATAGAAACCCTGTGAATTGACCGGCGTGTATTCATCGGTAGTTTCAAAACTAGCAGAATGACAACTGAAGCAACCGAACACTCCGTTGGCCAGGTATCGGCCCTGAGCCACCTGATCGTTCGGATCGGGTAGCGAGATCTCTTTTTCCGGATAGGGGTAGGGTTTGAACGCGATATGACTCAGGAACTTTACCAGAAAACTGGGCTGGGGTGCGGGTTGTATTACATCGGAGCTGGCGAGGATCGGATCTTCACCGGCACGGAGGAAAGCAATGATATCTTCGAGGTCTTCATCGGCCATGTTGGGGAGTTTTACCATCCAGGGCGGGGCATATTTTCCGTCCTTTTTGATACCGGTTCTGATCAGATGCACCAACTCTTCATCCGTGTAACGGGAAAGGCCTTTTTCCGGATGAGTCAGGTTAGGCGACCATACGTCTCCGAAAGCAGCGGGAATATCAAACATCTTTTTCCCTTCCATGGTGTTGGTCTTGGGATTGGCATGGCAGTCATAACAGATCAGTTTTACCAGTTTGCCACCGTTGGCGATACTCGTGCTATCCATTGAAACGGTGTAGGTTTCCGGCAGGTTCAGCTCGTAGGAAGGGATCCCACTGGACTGGATGTAAGCCGCAAAAGCTCCAACGGCAATTACTAAGATGCCAAGGATGATGCCGATAATTTTCAATGCTTTTTTCATGTCAGGAGTTTTAGGTTAACACATTAATGATTTGTGGATGGAAAAAATGGTTACCCGCAAAGTGGTTTTAAGACAGTTTCTAAATCCACGATCCAAAATTAGCCGGTGAGGAAAGAGCAGAATTGTACAGATGTCGCATATGAACGCAGATTTGTAGCACCTTGCCGTTTCAGTATGCTTTTTTTCTCATTCGGTAAGAAATATGAAGAAGAATTGCGGCTTCGATCTACATTGAGTTACCCAAACACATCCTGGATTTCCCTCCGCCCCCCCTTGAATGGCATATTTATTTTCACGCTATAAACCCTTACCAAGTATGGATTATCCTTCTACCATTCGATGCTGTTTTTCCTCTGTTAGCAGGAAATGGACCCTTTCCCTGATTGCTCTCCTTTTTGTCTTTCCCGGAGCGGAGCTATTTGCCGGCCAGGTATACCAAGCCATGTTGCGCGGCAGACACGAGTCATTACCCGTCAGTACGCCCGCTCACGGTATGATCACTGCCAGCCTGGATGGCAATGTGCTGACTGTTGAAGGCAGTTTTTCCGGGTTGTCGGGCGATTTTGCTTCCGATGTGGCCGGCGGAAGCCATATCCATCTGGCTTACGCCGGGCAGAACGGCGGTATTCAGATCCGCCTGAATGCTACGCTGGATGAGGACCTGCACGGCGGCGACTATCTTCCGGAGAACAACACCTTTACCCTGACCGAGGAACAGCTACAGGCTTTGACAGAAAGAAGACTTTATGTTAACATTCACTCTACGGCCAGTCGAAGCGGAGAATTGCGCGGGCAACTGCTCCCGGCGGCCGACGCCTATTATTATTCCAATCTGCTGGGGAGCAATGAGGTGCCCTCGGTCATGTCGGCCGGAAGTGGCGGACTGGCTCTGGAGTTGAACGGCAGCATGCTTACCGTCAGCGGATCTTTCCAGAATCTGGAGGGAACCCTGGCCACTGAGATCCGTGGTGGGTCTCATATTCATCTGGGCTTTGCCGGCGAGAATGGCGGTATCCAGCTCTTACTGAAGATCACTGCTTCGGAAGACGGCAAGTCGGGCATATTCGCCGCTGCCGATAATTCCTTTGAACTAACACCCCAACTGGCCAGAGCCCTGGAACTTCGGCAGTTATACGCCAATGTACATTCTTCGATCTTTCGGGGAGGAGAATTGCGTGGCCAGATCCTCGGTATGGCCCGAACGGCTTTTCGGGCTCATTTGTCCGGTAGCAATGAAAATCCGGCAGTGACCAGCTTGGCTTCCGGTGTGGTCATGGCCGAACTGATGGCTGATGATCGCCTGGTGATATCCGGGGCGTTTTCCGGGCTGGAGAGTAAAATGGCGCTCAATACCGCCGGTGGTGCCCATATCCATCGCGCTATGGCGGGTATGAACGGCCCGGTAATGTTTCGCCTTTTCGTCAATCCAAGAGGGGATTTGCGTAGCGGTGCCTTTCGGGCAGATCGCAACGCCAACAAACTCTCACCGGCGCAGGTAACGGCCCTGTACAACCGGGGAATGTACGTGAACATCCATAGCCTGATAAACGGTAGCGGTGAGATCCGGGGGCAACTGTTGCCCGAAAGCCAGATCGTTTTCAGCGGCTTTTTGTCCAGTATATTCCAGACGGCCGGTCAGATCAGTACCGGTGGTGGGGCCGTGAAGGCCGAACTGTCCGGTAACCGGTTAATTCTGAGCGGTGCCTTTCGGGGACTGAGCACGGCCGTGGCTACGGAAATTGCTGGAGGAGCTCATATTCATCGGGGTATGGCGGGCTCTAATGGGCCCATTACCCAACCGCTTAACATTACGTTCGATGGCGATATGACGCAGGGTGTATTCGAAGCCGCCAACAACGTTTTTGACCTTACGGAGGAAGATATTGCACAATTGCGCAGCCGCAGCAAGTACATCAATGTACATACGCAAAAATATCGTCCGGGGGAGATCCGTTCACAACTGTTACCTGAGGCGGCGGCTTATTTTCTGGCGCCCCTGTCGGGAAGTAGCCAGACCAATCCGATCAACACGGCCGGCACCGGTATGCTGATCCTGGAAGTGAATGCCAACCGGGGCATCGGCAGCGGATCATTCAATAATCTGAGCACACCGCTGGCTACTTTCATAGCCGGTGGCGCCCATATCCACGCCAGTGCACTGGCCGGGCAAAATGCCGGCATCGCATTTCCGTTGGCTTCCACCCTGAATGATGATCAACTCAGCGGTATTTTCCCGGCCGCAGATAATGTGTTGTTCCTGCCGGACGATTTTATCGCTACGCTGCGTGACCGGGCCACTTATGTCAATGTGCATAGCGATCAGTATCGTCCCGGTGAGATCCGTGGACAGCTATTGCCGCTGGCTACGGCCTATCTCACAGCTACCTTGTCCGGACAGAACTCCAATCCGGTTCGAATGACTGATGGTCGCGGACAGGTTAAGGCAGAACTACACGGCGATGTGCTGGTGGTCACCGGTTCTTTTTCCGGACTTACCGGAGATTTTGCTACGGCGATAGCCGGAGGATCTCACCTGCATTTCGGTGCGGCGGGAGTAAACGGGCCTATCCGCGTTTTCACTAATGCGGAGCTGGATGATGACCTGAAAGGCGGCCGCTATCTGGCGGAGGATAATACTTTTGACCTGGATGCCGGTACCATCGCTGATCTGATTGCCGGAAACCTCTATCTGAATCTTCATTCCACCGTATACCGCCCTGGTGAGATCCGGGGGCAGATGCTGGCGGAGATCAATGCCTTTCCTTCAGCCGGTGCTGCAATTACTGCACCGGTTTCGGGAACGGATCTGACTATAAGCGGCGACCCGGCTACGGCTTTCTCTGTGGAGTGGTCGGCGGCTGCCGACCGGGATCAACTGTCTTATATCTGGCAACTCTCAACGGGCGTCGCTTTTGATGATCTGCTGGTTAATGCAGCGGTGGGACCTGCTCTGTCCTATACGACTGATTTCGCGGCCATCGACAACTTACTGGTGGCTGCCGGACTGGAGATCGGAGAAAGCATTATGCTCTTTCACCGGGCGATCGCTTCGGATGGTAGCGTGGCCACTGCCGGGCCTCCATCTGCGGTTATGCTGACCCGTGGGGCGGTAGAACAGGGCAATTTGAGATTAGGCTCGAACGCGAACGCTGAACCGGCAATATCGGGCTTTAAGGTATTCCCCAATGTGCTACAGAACGGGCAATCGCTAAATGTACGTATCGCTGCAGGAGTGGAAGAAACGGCAGTATTGGTGCTGGTCAATGCACTGGGACAGCCTCTGCAAAGCCGTTCCGTTGATCTATTTGCCGGAGAGAACACATTGGAGTGGAACCTGTCTGATCTGGCGCCGGGACATTACTTTGTCCAATTGAAAATGGCCAGGCAGTTATTGCCGCTGCAACGGATCGTGGTTCAGTAAGTTTGATAATCATTCTTCCGGTTTTCGAACCGTTTCGGATTTAACTACTTCTTACCAGTAAAAACTGTTGCCGGTTAGTCAACTGATTAACCGGCAACAGACAAGAGTTTATGGCTATTAAGCTGCCTGATCGTGGGGCGGCTTCATCGTTCTAACCGACGCTTTTCTGCCCGGGATCGGGATCAGCATGGGAATGCGTTTTTTATAGTTTCTGTAGGTGTCTCCGAAATATGAGGTAAGGTCTTTTTCTTCCAGATAAATACCCACCAGAATATAGCCGGTGCACATTACGGTGAAGATCAGATGGGTAACCGTCATGGTCGGGGCCGCCCAGAATCCGATCACAAACCCCAGGTAAAGCGGGTGACGAACGTATTTGTACAGATACGCCGTTTTGAATTTCGGTGGGGTATAGGTCTTTCCGGTAAAATAAGCCCATACCTGGCGCAATCCGAAGAGATCCCAGTGATCTACCATAAACGTGCTGGCAATAAGGATCGCAAAACCGAGTAAGCTCAGGGCCGTGAGCAGGCCGCTCACCAGAGGAGAAGAAACGCTCCAGATCACTCCTCCCATCGGTTCCCATTTCCACATCAATAGAATGAGTGCCAGATTAGAAAATAATACGTAGGTACTTCTTTCGATAGGTGCAGGAATGATCCTGGTCCACCATTGCTTGAATTTCGGCCGGGCCATCACACTGTGCTGTACGGCGAAAATGGCCAACAGGGTCAAATTGTTAATGATGGCTGCGCTAAGTGGAACCTGCGGTACACCGTCGATGGCCTTGGGGACCAGCAAATTGGTAACAAAACCAATAGCATACGAAAAAGCGACCAGAAAGGTCAGGTAATTGAATCCGGCGTAGATCAGAAATAATATCCTTGACATGATGTTGTGTTTTAGGTGAAAGGATAGAGCAAGATTAGGGGTAAATCACACCGGGAAGAAGAGCTTTTGAGTAAAGCGAGGTCTTTACTGATCCAAATTGATTTTCCGGTTTTTAGGTTATAAAAAGAGGTGGATACTGCCTCTGGTCGTTCTTCCACTTTATTTCACGCAAGAGTTTCGGCTATTCACACAAAAGAGTGCCTCATCCAATCAATTACTGAAAGTGAATCCGGATAATTTTATAAATTGATGACGATTCATATTTATATGGTTGGCAACGAAGGGAAGACGGCCTTAAAAAATAGAATGGTTCACCGGTCATTTCCCTTCCGTCTGCTGCGATCCGTAACCCGTTAATTGTTTATTGTCCGACCTTGACAGTTTCCTACACATATCGCTCCTGTATCTTTTTTGTGCTGTTGCTAAGTTATCTGGAAGGTTACGGGCAATACTACTTCGAACGGTATTCGATTGTGGGGGCAGAAGAGGAGATCCAGGGCTCGATCGCTGAAGGTAGCGACGGCTTTATGTGGATCGGATCGGTGAACGGATTATACCGCTTTGACGGCAAGAGCTTTAGGGCATACCGGAATAACCCGGAAGACTCTACTTCCTTACAGGCAGACCGCACTTATGACGTGTTGGCGGTAAATGGACAGATCTGGGTGGGGACGGATTTTGGGATATCTGTGCTGGACCTCTATTCTCAGAAATTTAAAAATTACACCTTCTACAGCAAAGACTGGTCCGATTGGAAAGATCGTTTCCCCTACAACCGGGTGCAGGTACTGTATCAGGACCGGCAGGGCGAGATCTGGGTCGGTACCAATTCGCAGGGACTTTGGCGATTTGTTCCGGAGACGGAGACCTTTGAGGCCTATTCAGAACGGCTGTATCCGGTTCCTTCGGAGGATCTCGATGGGATCTATGCGATCAATGCCATTAGTCAGTCGGCAGTGAATGATTCCATTATCTGGGTCGGTACCAATTCCGGGATGTTTTCCCTTAATAAATATACCGGAGTGCAAAAGACGGCTCCCTTTTATGAAAAGGGGACGGATGATAAACCGCGGGTGTTTTCCGTTCTGGACGTTTATGCCCACGATGATGGCCTGGTCTATCTGGGAAGCTGGACCCTGGATATATTCACCTACGATCCGCAGGATGGCAGTTTGCGATCTATTGAAGTAAGCAATGATACTGACGGGATATTGTCCACTACCCATATCATTAAGATCATTCGCCGGAGTGCCGACCAGATCTGGATCACCACTTCAAAAGGCGTTGTGCTATACAACACGAAGGACAAAAGGCTGGAATATTCAAAAAAGAACAACATCAAGGAAAAGGATCTATACGGTATTTCGCTCATCGACCGGCGGAGCCGTTTCTGGTTCAACACTAAAGCGGGGTTCAGGGTATTTGACCCGCAGATGCAGCAGTTTGAGATCCTTTCTTATCAACATCTGTATTCCGGTGATGTTGCCAATACCATGTACATCGAATACGACACGCTCCGGGATAAACTGGTGGTTTGCCCCCGTCGGGCAGAAGCTATTTACCATTTCGACCGCAAGAACGACACCTATAAAGCATATCCCATCCATTTTCCGCCCCATGAACTGGATGGTGTGTATGGTTTTGCCCAGATCAATAATGATGAGTACGTGCTTTCCACCCGCCATGGTGTATATACCTTTTCATTGGTCACTCGGAATTTGCGGCAGGTAAAACTACCGCCCAGTATCGACCCCCGCCATCTACGGAATGTGCTGGTCACTAAGCTGGGAGAGATCTGGCTGATCGCCAACCACGACGGTCTTTACCGTACGGACCGGAATTTTGAGCAATTCACCCGTTATCAGAAAGAGTTGGAATACGGCAAGGCCGGATTTGCGGCAGCCGGTATGATGTTTGAAGACAGCCGGCATAATGTCTGGATCAAAAGACAAGATGGAATAAGCGTATACGACCGCAAGCAGGATACCATCCACAACTTTATCTATCCGGTTTCTCCCGATAATAGCTTCATTGTGGTGCATTCCTTCGCCGAAGATGATCAGGGACACATCTGGGTATGCTCCAATGACGGGATGACGGGATATATGGATGCCGA
>JAGQXH010000431.1 GCA_020436695.1 Lewinella sp.
TACCGGCACCCATAAATCTTTGATGCAGGCCGGACAGTTCATTGAAGTGATCGAAGACCGTCAGGGACTTAAGATCGGTTGTATTGAAGAAGTAGCCTATCGAATGGGTTTCATTGATGCGGAACAGCTGGAAAAACAAGGACAAAAATTTATCAAAAGCGGCTACGGTGAGTATCTGCTTGACATCTTGAAACGGGAAAGTGAGGGGCAGTATTGGTAAACTATTACATGATCGAAAATTGTATAGCACAATACGGTAAGGACGTAATTTCCAACAGGCGATTCAGTGCTTCATGGTTTCATTGCTTCCTGGCTGTGACATCAATGCAACAATGAGGCAATGGAATACGAATTACGTTATCTGATTTAATTGATGATGTCCTACTTCTTTTAATATCTCTTTAAATATGAATTATAAAAAATACGCTTATCTCATCTTCCTGCTCGGATTCATGGCTTGCGGAGGGCCACAGATCCCGGTTGATGATATCGAAAACGAACCGATCCCTTCTGCCGAAGATCAAGCCCTGGCCAATGTGTTCGATCCTCTAAATGGTCTTTGGATGGGTAACTTTGAAGTATACCGGGATGATAATCTGGAGCCGAGAGATAACGATATCCTCTTCAACCCCTCGACGACGCAGCTTACCCGGGCGAATGTCAATTCGATACGTACCGTCAACGTAACGCAACGATATCAATCCATAACGCCTTATTTTCAGAAAGTAGTGATCGTTGACCGTTATTTTGACGGTAGCCAGGTGGAAAGTATTGGAGTGAATAAGGTACAGGATGGAAAGATGTGGTGTGTCATGCATAAACCGGAAGAAACCGTAATCCATCACGGTAGTACCGACGGTCCGAATACCATTATCTGGCAACGCAACGAACAGAATCCGCAAAGAATAGAATATTTTCGGGAAACAGTGGAGAAAGATCGCTACACCATTCTCGGATGGGGATATTATGAAGGGGACGATACTACCCGTATGCCGCGTTACTGGTATTATGGCCTTTATACGAGAGATTATTAATTGATGCTTCGATGCTGGATGGTTTTCTATAAGTTGAAGCGTTCGCGGGAAAGAATACTTGATTGCGAAAATCCGGTATGAAAATTTGTAACTGACATGACCGCATTACAGCATCATAACATTGTAGTATCACAACATTAAAGCGTATGTTTTTTTCTGTTTCCACTCGTGCCCTTTTACTTATTTGCATCGTTATTTTACTGGCTTTTACCGATAGTGACAACAAGCCGTATCCGACGGATTATTTCAGTCCGCCGGTGAAAACGGTGATGCGGCTTAGTGGAACATTCGGCGAATTGCGCTCCAATCACTTCCACAGTGGGATAGATATTAAAGGGAGCATAGGCGTGCCCTTATATGCCGTTGGCGACGGTTATGTTTCCCGCATTAAGATTGAGGCCGGTGGTTATGGGAATGCACTGTACATCACTCATCCTAATGGTTATACGAGTCTGTACGCCCACATGAATGGTTTCATTCCGGAACTGGCCGAGTACGTGAAAAGTGAGCAATACGCCAGAGAGGAATTCGCTGTGGATCTATACCCGCAAAAAGGTCGCTTCTCCATTAATAAAGGACAACGGATCGGAGAAATGGGAACTACAGGTTACTCCTTCGGGCCGCATCTGCACTTTGAGATCCGCCACAGCAGCAATGGTGCGCCGATCAATCCGCTGCTCTTTGGCATGCCGGTAGAAGATCATCAGCGACCCCGTATGCATCAGTTGAAAGTGTACGCACTTAATGAGCAGCATGAAGCCCAGGATGCCCAGGTCGTCTCACTGGTAGGTAAGGATGGCGGTTACGGAGTGAATAAAGACACTATCTATGTCGATTCTGACCGGGTTGGGTTTGCTCTTAAGGTGTACGACCACATGGATGGCGTGAGCAACTGGAACGGTATCTATAAACTGGATACTTATCTGGAAGATGAGTTGATCTATGATTTTGAAATGGAGACTTTCACCTTCGAGGAAAGTCGTTATCTGAATGCTCATCTTGACTATGCCGAACAGCAACTGAACAAGGCCTATTTCAATCGTTGTTTCCGCCTGCCCGGCAACCGGCTTTCCATCTACCATGATCAGCAGGATGACGGAGTGGTAAGATTGTCGCAGAAACGAGCCAAAAAAATACAGATGATCGCATCGGATGCTGCGGGGAATAACAGTCAGATCACCTTTTGGGTAAAACAACGGGCCGGTGCCGTTTTGGAAGATACCCGGCAATCTTACAATTACCTGCTCCCTTACAATCAGGAAAGTGTTATTGACAATGGTTCCATGCAATTGCATATGCCCCGAGGCGCTTTATACGAGAACTGTTACCTGCAATACCAACTGGTGACAGATCGCTCCAATAATGTATATTCTTCGGTTCATCAGATCCATTACGCCACCACACCCTTACATCGTTCCTATGATCTGTCCATTCGGCCGGTCGTGCTGCCCGAAAGTCTGAGGAATAAGGCCTTCATTGCCCTGTGCGAGAAGGATAATGAGGTGACGAATTATGGAGGAAGCTGGAAAAATGGTATGCTGCACACCCAGGTGCGTACCTTCGGCGATTTCTGTATTATGGTCGATGAAGTTCCACCCACGGTCAAACCCCTCAATTTCAAAGCGGATCTCAGCGGAGCGGATCGCGTGGATTTTATCATCGGAGATAATTACGATACCGGTGGCAATGCCCGCAGCCTGACGTACCGGGCGACCATCGACGGACAATGGATATTAATGAAATACGATGCCAAAAACGACCGGATCACCCATTATTTCGAAAACTCACTGGCAGCAGGCCAGCACGAATTCCGCCTGGTGGTAAGTGATGCCCTGGATAATGAAACGGTTTTTGAACGCACCTTTACCCGCTGATCGGCAACCTTTTCCAGCCCTCCTTGTTGTATGTGCCAATAGATTAGTTTGCTTCAAACAACAAAGAACATGGCTACCAATCTGCAAAAAGGGGATAAGGCCCCGAATTTTACCGGTATCGATCAGAACGGTAATGAGATCTCACTTTCGGATTATAAAGGAAAAAAACTCGTCCTGTTTTTCTACCCTAAGGACAATACGCCCGGCTGTACAGCCGAAGCCTGTAACCTACGGGATAATTATTCAGAGCTGAAAGCGGCAGGTTTTGAATTGCTGGGTGTGAGTCCCGATTCACCCAAGAAACACCAGAATTTTATCAGCAAGTATAGTTTGCCGTTCCCCTTACTGGCGGATACGGAACAGGAAGTATTAAAAGCTTACGGTGTGTGGGGACCGAAAAAATTTATGGGTCGGTCTTTTATCGGCGTGCACCGCACTACGTTTATCGTCGATGAAGAGGGGAAGATTGCCGAGGTGATCGAAAAAGTGAAAACGGGTGACCATACCCGGCAGATATTGGAGGCGGTGTAGTTTCGATGCCATAGTATTCAGGCATTTGGCTGACAAATGCCTGAATACTATACCACTTAAAATCACTCTACTCCATGCATCAACCGCTTGATCAGCGGCGTCAAAGCGATCATAATTATACCGGCCGCAAAGGGGATCAGTGTAAAGATCAAAAAGAAAGAAGATAGCGAATAGGCTGCACTGATCTTGTCGATCAGCCCGCCAATGGAACCAGCCAGTTTATTGCCCATACCGATGGCAATGTACCATATGCCGAACATAAAACCGATCAATCCGGCCGGAGCCAGTTTACTCACATAGGATAGACCTACCGGTGACAGGCAGAGTTCGCCCAGGGTGTGGAAAAGATAAGCGAGGATGAGCCAGACCATACTGACGGCCGCCGTTTCCGCACCCTGCGGAATGGCCGTAGAGCCGTAGGCCAGTGCTCCGAATCCGACCCCTAATAATATTAATCCAATACCGAACTTCACCGAACCGGGCGGATTGTATTTACTGTCCCATATTTTTGAGAAAAGAGGGGCAAAGGTGATGATATAAAATGAGTTGAGGATACCGAACCAGGTAGCAGGTACTTCGGTGTTGTCGGCACTCCATTCCCGCTGTACTTTCCAGAGCACGATCCCCCAAATGATCAGGAAACTCGTACCCAAGGCGATATTGGACAGCGGGTAGTGTGCAAACAATTTAGAAAACAGCTTGAATAGCACCCAGGTGATCACCACCAGCGGGCCTATGGTTAGGAGCGTATCGACGATCTTAAAAGTATTGGCAGCCGTCCCTTCAAGGATCCGGTCAGTATAATCGCGGGCGAAAATGGTCATCGAGCCGCCGGCCTGTTCGAAAGCGGCCCAGAAAAAGATCGTGAAGAATGCGAAAATACCGATGACGATCAACCGATCTCGCTGTACACTCATGGATACTTTTTCTTCGGCTTTTTCCTCAACGATCTCCTCAGCGGCCTCTTCGGCCTGGTAAAGTGCCTTTTGTTTGGGAGACAGTCCGATCCTGCCAAAGATCTTCTGAGCAAACCAGAATTGCAGCATTCCGAAAAACATAAATATACCGGCCAGGCCGAAGCCATAGCTCCAACCCACTTTTTCGCCTATATATCCGCAGAGCATGATACCCAGGAAGGCACCTGCATTTACGCCCATATAAAAGATGGTGTAGGCACCATCTTTCTTTTCCGTATGCCCTTTATAGATCTCGCTGATAATGGAGGTGATGTTGGGCTTGAAAAAACCATTACCCGCTACCAACAGGCCGATACCCAAATAAAGGCCAAGATGCGTTTCCATGGCCATACTGGCGTGACCAAGGGTCATGATCAGCGCCCCCAGTGCTACAGAATTCCGATGGCCTATCAGGCGGTCGGCCAGGAAGCCACCGAGGATGGGACTGAAATAAACCAGCATGGTATATGTCCCGTACAAGCCCAGGGCATCTTCACGCGACCAGGCCCAGCCTCCGTCCAGCAGTTCTGCCGTCAGAAAGATCACCAGCAGGGCACGCATGCCATAGTAGCTGAAGCGTTCCCACATCTCCGTGAAGAACAGTACAAATAAGCCCACTGGGTGGCTTAAAATGGTTTGTTGGTTAATGGCAGAACCTCCATATCTTTCCATTGTTCCTGCTGTTTTGATACTGTAATGCTGTGATACTGCGATACTATAATGCGGTCTTGTATATCGCTAATTTTCATATTTAGTATGCCGCAATCGTGTGTTTTTTGATCCCGACATTTCCCCGAGAGGCTGTGTACGGGACAAGTTGTTGCGATGCTATGATACTGTAATGTTAAAATGCCAGGATGCGGTTTGGTGCCAACCAAAGTATTTTGTCATGACACCGCCATTTTTGATCTTCTGATGTTTCGATATAATGATACTGTGGTTTTGCTGAAGCGCAACGCGGCAATCCCCATGAATACGAGTTCATAACATGACGATGTACCATGCGCCGAACTAATCACAGCATCACAACATTACAGCATCGTAACATCAAACTATTCGACATCCCCCATCCACCGCTTGATCCAAGGGCTGAGAATGAGGAAAATGATACCTGCGCCCACGCTCGTCATTACGACACTCATGAACAGATCGGGCATCTGGGCGGTGTTATTCTCATCGAAGTTGCCGGCAAAAAGGCCGGCGATGAGGTTACCCAGGGCGGCACCGATGAACCAGATACCCATCATCTGGCCGCCGAATTTCTTGGGAGCCAGTTTGGTAGTCATACTCAGTCCTACGGGGCTTAGGGTAAGTTCTCCGGTGGTGTGCAGAAAATAGGTCATTACCAGCCAGAGCGTCGAAACTCTCACCGTTTCCGGTAACTCGGCCACCACGGCGCGGGCCGCAAACACCATCACCAGAAAGCCCAGACCGAGGCAGATCAGGCCGAAACCGAATTTGAGAGGGGCCGATGGGTTCATATTGCGTTGAGCAAGTTTCACCCACAAAGCGCCGAATACCGGAGCCAACAAGATGATGAACATGGGATTAACCGACTGTAGCCAACTGGCCGGCATTTCCCATCCTTTGCCGATGCTGTCGACGAGCCACCACGCAAAGGCAGCTAAACCGGCCACTACGATAGCCGTAATTATCTTTAGGGCATCGATCAGGTCGTCCCTGTTTAAGATCTCTTTTACCCAGAGTCCGCCAAGACCGAGTAATACAGCCAGGCCGACCACGATCGCTACAATACCCGACAATCCATTGGCTTGGAACATACGATCCGTATGCCTTTCGGCAAATAGATTGAGGGAAGAACCTGCCTGTTCGAAACCGGACCAGAACAGGGCCGCTCCGATAAACAGGAAGATGATCACCACTACTTTTAGTTTTTCTGCTTTATTCAGACCACCGGCGATCAAAATATAGGCAAAGTACAATGCTACGATAGCAATGATGATGTAACCCATACCTTCTGCAACTCCGACAATAGAGCGCATGTCGATTATACCGGTTAGCTGGAGCACTACAATAAAAAGGACCAGTAAGGCGACCAGTCCGATCAGCAATCCGGTACTTGTGGTAGCGGATCCATCACTGTTCTTGGCCGCTTCCTTGGCTTTCGGAGTTACGCCGATATCGCCCAGGTATCGGTCGGCCGTTAGTCTGTAAACCACCAGCCCCAGGAACATCCCTACAGCAGCGGCACCGAAACCCCAGTGCCAGTTCCAGTTCTCGCCCAGGATGCCGACCACCAACTGCCCGAGAAAAGAACCAATATTGATACCCATATAGAAAATGGAAAAACCCGCATCACGCCGGGCACCACCTTCCGGATACAGATCGCCGACGATGGTACTGATGTTGGCTTTCAACAGGCCGGTACCAATACAGACCAGGACCAAACCCAGGTAAAAGGTTACATCCTGCGGAATGGCTAGTGATATGTGGCCCAACATGATGATGACACCACCGTACCAGATCGCTTTTCGCTGCCCAAATATATTGTCGGCCAGCCAGCCACCCGGAAGTGTAAGAAGGTAAACACCGGCGGTATAAAGACCGTAAATGGCACCGGCTGTGGCCGTATCGAGGCCCATTCCCGCATTTTTTTCGGCCAAGGAAGCCACCATAAATAAAATGAGGATGGCCCGCATACCATAGTAGCTGAACCGTTCCCACATCTCCGTAAAAAATAGCGTAAAGAGGCCGGGCGGATGCCCGAAAAAGGTTTTCTTCTGAGTAAGGTCTCCCATTTAATTTGATTTCTGTTAAGGCAGTTTGATTATTTTAGTTCCGCAAAAAACTACCCGTTTCCTGCTGTGTATTGGGCTGAAGAGGGCTCTGTGAGAGCCCAAAATAGTTGTTTTTCCTTTTCTGCTGTATATAATCCCTTCCTAAATTTTGCTTTAGGGTGCTTAAGACAAAGTTAATTTGCCGGAATTTGTCAGTTGG
>JAGQXH010000432.1 GCA_020436695.1 Lewinella sp.
GGAAGCCCGCAGGAAGGTATAAGACGTTACTTCATAATTCAGCCCCAGGCGGAATACCGGTTTTGACTCTTTCTCTTCGGAAGGAGCTACACTCCCCTGGTCGTAAGTAAAGCCCGGATTATTAAGCACATTCCTTTCATAACGGAAACCTGCCGACAGATTCAACCTGTCACCTACCTTTTTTTCGAGTTGTAGGAAGGCAGCGAGATTGCTGGCCGTAAAGGTGGTATCACCGTATAATTCGGCATCGATCTGATTCCCCGAAACCACTACGCCGGTAGTAGCGATCAGGTTCACATCGGCAAAGCGTTTCTGAAACTGGTATTCCCCGTAGTACCACTGGGAAGAATTGGATTGGTTTCGATCATTATTGTTATCCACATAATAGTAGCGTCCCAGTACTTTATGACGGTTGCCGGCCCGGTCAAAGTAGGTAATGGAAGGATCTACATTATACCGGACGCGATCACGGGAAGAGAGGGTAGTGGGCGCTCCTTCGTAAGCAGCTTCTTCGGATTTCCAGTAAAAATAGCTGCCACTGTTGCCCTGGTTGTAGTTGGCCGCCAGACCGAAACTGAGACGGTCGGTTGCCCGGAAACGGGTATTCAGATTAAAACGACCATACTTTTTGTAAGTGTCCTTTCGGAAACTCTCCTGGTTGAGATAGTAGCCACCCAGCACCAGATCCAGCTTGCCGATCTTGCGACGATGGGCGCCGCTAAGTCCGAAAGTATAAGGGGCTGTATCCCACCATTTTTTTCCCTCGTCCTTGGGCGAGAAATAAGTGGTATAAAAAGACGCCAGTTTGGTTTCCGGCTTTGCTTTTGCGTAAGCAGTGCGTACGTTGATAATACCGTTCAAGGCAGAAGAGCCGTACAAAGCGGAGGCTGCTCCCTTCACTACTTCGATCTGTTCTATATTCTCAATGGGGACGTCATCCCAGTTTGGAAAGCCTGCGTCAGCTTGTAAGATCGGTACATCGTCCACGAGCAGCAGTACCCGACTGCCGGCTCCCTGTGAGTAACCTGATCCGCCCCGAATGTTAGCTTGCCCGTCGATCACGGTCACTCCGGGTACTTTTTGCAATGCTTCATCGATGGTGGGTTTGCTGGTGCTTTCCACCAGACTGGGCTGTATTACTTCCAGTGAAACGGTTACTTCACTGAGGGGGGTCTCATATTTGCCACTGGTCACGGTAGCCGTATTCAAAAGCGTGGATTCGGGCGAGAGCGCCAGGTCCAGTTCAATAGTTTCTCCGGTAGTGAGTTCCAGATCAGCGCTATAGGTGGTATAACCGACGTAGGAAACTTTAATTGTGTACTTCCCGGCAGGGATCTCCAGGGAATAAGAGCCGTCCAGATCAGTTGTCACGCCGAAGTTGCCGGCGGCAACATTTGCGAACGGGAGCGCTTCTCCCGTTGTTTGGTCAGTTACCATTCCCTTGACGATTGCATTTTGGGCACAAAGTCCTCCGGCCAGCAATATAAAGCCGGATAGCAGCCATAATTTCATTCCGTTCATATTTGTGTAATTGGTTTGGAATTTCCGGAAACGGGATTCCGGAAAGGCAAACAGGATCAGTAGCGTTGCCAGTGAATGGGTGCAGGAAGTGTGGTAGTAGGTGTTAGGGCGTTAACAATTAAAAACGGACAAAAGTAAAAGGAATCGGGGATAAATTATAATTTTTTGTGTTCCCGGGTTAATAACCGCTTGCTCTGCCATCGAAGGCTCGCGAATCGGCGGCTCCGGTAAGCAGACCCGTTTTAGGATCAATATAGATCCCCATCGCACTGCCTTGTTCGCCCCGAAAATAGACTTCATGCCCCATCATTTCGTACAATCGTTTCGTATCGGGAGATATGGCGAAGCGCTCGAATGAAGTACGGTCCGGCAGCCACTGATGGTGGATGCGTCCGGCCTCGATGGCCTGGCCAATGTTCATTCCTTGATCGATCACATTGAGGATGACCTGCATGACCGTATTGATGATGGTGCGCCCGCCGGGGCTGCCGATTACCAACAGTGGTTTTCCGTCTTTGGCTACAATGGCCGGTGTCATGCTGGACAACATATTTTTGCCGGGAGCTACCAGATTGGGCGGCGTTCCGATCAGCCCACTATGGGTAGTTCGGCCGGGAATCGGATTGAAATCCCCCATTTCATTGTTCAGGAGGAAACCGGCGCCTTCTACCACCAGGCGCGAACCGTAGCCGTATTCCAGGGTGTAAGTCAGCGAGACTGCGTTCCCTTCCTGGTCTACCACCGAAAAATGAGTGGTCTCTTCACTCTCATAAGCGGCCAGGGCGTTATTGAAACGGGAAGAATCGCTGACGGAAGCTTTGAAGAGGTCGATTGTACTACGCATTTCTTTGGCGTAATCTTTGGAAGTGAGTCGTTCAATGGGCATATCCGGGTTAAAGGCCGGATCGCCCAGGTATTCGGCGCGATCAGCGTAGGCGCGGCGCATGGCCTCGGTGAGTAAATGCAGATACAGGGCGGAATTATGGCCGATCTTTTGCAAGTCAAATCCTTCCAGAATATTAAGCATTTCCACCATCGCCACGCCACCCGAGCTGGGAGGAGCCATAGCGTATACGTCGTGTTCGCGATAAGTGCCGTGAATAGGAGCCTGTTCAACCGCCTCGTATTTTTCCAGATCTTCTTCCGTGATCAGACCGCCGTATTTCTTCATATAATCGGCGATCAGTTGGGCGGTCTTCCCTTTGTAAAAACCGTCTCTGCCTTGTTTCTGAATGCGTTTTAGTGTTTTGGCCAGATCGGGTTGTTTCCAGAGTTCTCCCGGAGTATAAACCTCCTTGCCGTCTTTCAGAAATGCTTCTTTCGCCGCTTCGTACATGGGCTCATCTTTAGTTTGCAGATATTCCAGGAATCGCTGCATGTCCCAGGTAGAAGGAAAACCTTTTTCGGCCAGCTTAATAGCGGGTTCCAATAATTCGGACCACGGTTTGCTGCCCAGACGCTGGTGGGCCATCCACAGCCCGGCCACAGTGCCGGGTACACCCACTGCGAGCGGTCCGTCGTGATTGGAATTGTCCCGGATCATTCCGTTTTCGTCCAGATACATATCCTTAGTAGCGGCCAGCGGTGCTTTTTCCCGGAAATTAAAGGAAGTGACCTTCCCGTCAGCGCCGTGGTAGACCAAAAATCCGCCGCCGCCGATATTGCCCGCAGAGGGTAGGGTTACTGCCAGTGCAAAAGCAGTGGCCACGGCAGCGTCTACGGCATTACCGCCGTCGCGCAGCACAGCCTGGCCAACCTCCGAACCGAGGTAATGGCTGCTGACTACCATGCCATGTCGTGCAGGGGCAGGTGAGCGGCCGCTTTGAGCGTGGGCGGGGAGAATGAGAAAAACGGTACTTACTAATAAAAGGAAAATACTGATCCGTTGGAGCGAGTGCATCATGGTGAAAACAGTTGTCAGTCGACATTTGCCAGCATTAAACGCTTATCATTCCTTTGAAAATTCAGGAAATTCATGCTTATCTGAATGCTGATAAACGGTCAACTGGGTTTAGAGGCATAAGTACACTGTCAATTAAATTCGATAACATTGCTCTTGTTCTATTGCTTCATTGTTTCATGGCCTGAAGTCCATGGAACAATGGAACCATGTAGCATCGAATCGTCTGTAGAGAATTTGCCTGCTCAATTTTTGTGTTACAGAATTTTGTTGACAATGTAATAAGTCCGCCCTAAACTACAAATTATTACCATTTTGCCAGGAAACTTATCTGATATATCGATATTTCCGATTAAGGCAACCAACTACTATAAAATACCGTTTACCAATCAAATCCACTATATCGTTTTTTAACCCAAAGACCGGACTCTTACCCATGAGCAAGCTTATCAGAAAACCGCTAAAGCGTCTTGGTTACGATTTTATTGATTCAACTTACCTACAGCCGGGCCAGGACGAATACCACATCAGAGATCAACAGTTTGGCCGTGCAGCCAATTATCGACGACTTACTTCCGGTGAGATCGAGGCATTGGTGAAGAATGAAAATGTAGCCGACAATTGGGATGAGATCCTGGTAAGTGAGGCTTTTGATCCCAACCTGGTGCGGAATTGTCATTTCTACGGACGGGTCCGTATCGGTGCGCTCGAGCCCTATTACCTGGAATATCACGAGCTGAAAATGCCGGTGGGCTTATACAACAGTACCATCATTTCCTGTGATATCGGCGATCACGTAGCCATTAAGAACGTACAGTATCTGGCCTACTATATTATTGGCAATGAGGTTCTGCTATTCAATATCAATGAAATGCAGACGACCAATCATGCTAAATTCGGCAATGGTATTATCAAGGAAGGAGAGCCGGAAAGTCTGCGTATTTGGTTGGAGCTATCCAATGAGAACGGTCGTCGTAAGGTACTTCCCTTCGCCGATATGTTGCCGGCTGATGCCTATCTGTGGAGCAAATTCCGCGGAGATGATGAACTCATGCAGGCTTTCATCCGAATGACCGATGCAGAATACGATACCCGGCGTGGTTATTACGGTACCATCGGTGATCGGAGCGTGATCAAAAATACACAAAGTATAAAGGATGTAAAGGTCGGCAGCCATGCGTATATCAAAGGTGCCAACAAACTGAAAAATCTGACGATAAAGAGTAGTGCGCAGGCGCCTTCTCAGATCGGAGAGGGCGTAGAACTGGTGAACGGGGTGATGGGATACGGCAGCCGGGCCTTTTACGGTGTAAAAGCCGTTCGTTTTATTTTGGGCGAGAACAGTACGCTTAAATACGGAGCCCGATTGATCAACTCTATGCTGGGCGACAATTCTACTATTTCCTGCTGTGAAGTGCTGAACTCGCTGATCTTTCCGGGACACGAACAGCACCACAACAATTCTTTTCTTATTGCCGCAACTGTCTTGGGGCAAAGCAACATCGCAGCGGGAGCTACCATCGGCTCCAATCATAATTCCCGGGGGGCTGACGGCGAGATTGTTGCCGGCCGCGGATTTTGGCCTGGCCTCTGCGTGAGTCTGAAACACAATTCCCGATTCGCATCTTTCTGTTTGCTCGCCAAGGGAGATTTTCCGGCAGAATTGAACATAACACTGCCTTTTGCACTGGTAATCAACAACGAGAGTGAGAATTGCCTGGATATCATACCTGCCTTTTGGTGGTTGTACAATATGTATGCGCTGGCCCGGAATTCCTGGAAGTATCAGGATCGGGACCGGCGGATCTATAAATTGCAGTTGTTTGAAAGCGATTTTTTGGCGCCGGACACGGTAGCAGAGATCTTTGATGCCATTCAACTACTGGAAGCGGCCAGCGAAGATGCCTATCGCCGGCAATTTCAGGGGCAGACTGGGACGGAGGAACTTGAGGGTGATTTGGGAAGATATCTTCTTGAAAACGAACCGGAGGTCCTGGAGAGCTTAGAGATCCTCGGTAATGACATAGAGCATTCCGGGCGGCCCGTTAGGTTGTTGAAGGTTCGTTCGGCCTATCTGGCTTATCGGCGCATGTTGCATTATTATGGGGTAAAGACTTTACTAAACTATGCTCAGGCTCATGGCAAAAATGACTGGTTGGCATTGAAGCAAACTTTCGCCGGGTCGCAGCGTGTTAGTTGGACTAATTTGGGAGGACAACTTATCCATTCCGCCGATCTGGAAGCACTCATAATGAAGTTGCGATCCGGAGAGATCAGATCATGGGAAGCAGTGCACCGGAAATACGAGGAAATGGGAGGAGGATACGAAAAGAAAAATGCAGCCCATGCTTATGTGACTTTGCTGGAATTGTACGAGCTTGCTGAAGATGAAGTGGATGACGAAATGTGGCAGAAATGGCTGGGGCAGGCCGTAGAAATAGCCCATGAGATAGCGTTAAAAACCCGTCAAAGCCGGTCGAAAGATTATACCAATCCCTTCCGCCGGATCACTTATGAATCGCAGGCTGAGATGAAAGCGGTTTTGGGATCGATCAATGATGATCAGTTTGTCGCACTGATGGAAACGGAAGCACAGCAGTTTGAAGCAATGGTCAAGGCGTTTAGCCGGCGAGACGGCATGCTGAATTAAGGCAATCTGCTAAAATTATCGCCGGCAGAAAATTAAATGCACCTGACAAGCCATAGACCTGACTATTCGACCGGTCAATTTTTAATTTCTAATGCTCCTATGCTTATATTTGGGGCTTTGTAATCATGAGCTATTCTCATATCTGATAATGTTAGCATGAATATCACTAGTTATAAGGCCCACCAACGTACGCTGGTGGCCGTGGATTGTATTATTTTTGGTTTCGATGGTAGTGATTTGCAGGCACTTATCATTAAACGTGGTTTTGAGCCGGAGAAAGGGAAGTGGTCACTGATGGGTGGGTTCATCAGAGAGAAGGAAAACGCTGATGAGGCCGCTGCCCGTATCCTTTACCAACTCACCGGCCTGGAGAATATTTATATGGAGCAACTATATGCTTTTACCGATATCAATCGCGATAGTGCTGCTCGCGTGATCTCCATCGCCTATTTTGCGCTCATCAATATCCGGGACTACAGTGAACAACTTGCTCTGGAGCACGAAGCACACTGGTTCCCGATCAACGAGTTACCTCCACTGGTTTTCGATCACGATAAAATGGTGGCAAAAGCCAAACGTCTTTTACAGAGAAAAGTAGCTACCCATCCCATCGGCTTTGAACTGCTTCCCGAGAAATTCACGCTTCCCCAATTGCAGTCGCTCTACGAAGCCATCTACGAAACGCCTCTCGACAAACGTAATTTCACCCGCAAGATCCTCTCACTGGGCATCCTCAATAAATTAAACGAAAAAGAGAAAGAATCATCACGGCGAGGTGCTTACTACTATGTTTTTGACAGTGTAAAGTACGGTAAGATGCAATCTAACGGCGTAAAATTTATTTGACAAAATAAATTGAATAGCAAAACAAGGATTGCGAAAAGAAGGAATTACCGTCCGCCAGAGGCACGAAATCCGATCGTCTTCTTGTTGAACACAAAATCAGACTTATCCATTTTCAAGCTGGCGACATCCTCCAGGGTCAGCAGATTTTCCGCAACGTGCGCGCGTTCGTCCGCAGGTAGCGCCGCAAAGCGCAAGTTGTGCTCTTTAACCACTTCCTGGACGACACTTCGCACGGTGCGGGCGTTGCCGAAGTATTTATCCCGAAACTCGTAGATATAGGACAGGTAATTCTTTAGGTGTTCTTCCGCTTCCGGGCTGGGGATGAGATCATTCTCCGAAAGCATCATCAGTGCGATCTGATGCAATTCGGCCGGGGAATAGTCCTCAAATTTCAGGATCTTATCGAAGCGGGAACTCA
>JAGQXH010000433.1 GCA_020436695.1 Lewinella sp.
CATTCCTTATAATTATCTTTCACAGAAAGGATAGGATCAAACTTTAATCTGCCTATTATGGCTTTAGCATGGATTCTTCCCTTTGGGGAGATGCCGAAGGCAGAGGAGCTCTCATTCCTAATCCAAAAGCCGCCAACTGATCCCAAACCGGATCGCTGCATCCGGGAACAGATAATTCGCCGTCTGGAAATAGGACCGGCTTTTCAATACATCCCGCTCGCCTGTGCCGTCCGCTTTGGTATCATCAATGAAAAGGCTGGTGGCATTCTCATATTTAATGAAGGCCCGAAAACGGGTAACCCGCATACTGAAGAAAGCATCGACAATGGGGTAAAAGGCCACTTCCTGACGATCCTGTAACTGGAATTGCCCGGTGAAGGGATTGTAATAGTGCGGCCGATAGGATGTATTATAGCGCACATCCGCTCCCACCTTCACGTCGAGTACCCGAAACCAGCGGCCGATATAGTAGAGGCTGTGCTTACCGAATACTTTGGGCAGGCGAATGGTGGATTCACTTGCGTTTTGCAGAGCTACGGTGTTATCCAGATGAAAATGTCCCACCCGGAGATCCTTCCGGATCACCAGTTGTGTGATGCTCAGTGGGATGCCGGTTTGCCGGGCTATACCGGCGGTATCGAAGTAAATAAAATTGTTGATCAGATGATACCCGGCTCCAACTTCCAGATCCAGCCAGGGCAGCCGGAAAGAAGCGGTAAAGTTGTTTTCCAGAGTAGCATTGAACTGATTGTCCCACACTGCTTGCCTGGATATGTAAAAACGATCCTGCAACACGGTCGGGCGATACAACTGACTGGTAGCCTCAACTTTCAAGCTACCTACTTTTTTCAGATCGATGTGTAACTCACCATTGAGGCGGTAATCCCCCACATTATTCAGGATACCCAAATGAGCGGAAGTATTCAATTGCAGGGCCGGGCCGGGCCGGAAATTCAGTCGCCCGGTAAGGAAAAGGTTATTCACCACCGAATCGGCCACCTCCATTTCCAGTTTATTGTAGCGGTGCAGTAAGCCGATCTCCAGCAGATCCCGCTGGTTACGGGCCTTGTTCTCTGACTGAAGCTGGCTCAGTTTAAACGTACTCAGCGTAAATTCGTTGGAGAATTCACGGTGGGTCATGAAAACACGGGCACCACGGCTATCGGTCAGCAATTCCGGGAAATGGTTGTAAAAGAGGGTATCCCCGGCGTTGAATTCATCAAAGAACTTATAGACACTTCGGTTATAACTAATGCGATGGGACAAAGTGAATGCCCGCCTGACATTCCCAGTGGAATCTGCCCGCCCGCCGAAGCGATAATAGTGTTTGTAGCTGAACTCACGGTGCGTATGACGTGTCTGTCCGTCTTCCAGGCGCACAACGGATGAGCTGGGATCGGCAAACTGTCCGCCATTGATCGGCAGACTGTCCAGTCCACCATTATCCTCCTGCTCAATGGTATTGGCAACGATGCTCAGAAAACCATCATAACGTTCATTTTGGCTGTGGAACCACATTCCACCTCCGAATGTCGTATTACGGGAGTTTTGATTGGGATATTGGTCAAAACGACCGATCTGAGCGATCTTATCGTAGTACAGGGAAAAATTAAGACCATTGGCAAAATTACGGCTAAAACGTGCTTTCATATAGCCATCTGCCTGCTCCGATCCCTGCGTATATTCCACCTGAGTAAAAGCCCTTTCCAGGCGATAAAAGGGCAATTGATCGGCACGGGTCAAATAGAGGTCAAACTGGTGGAATCCGACATCGAATCCCTGCCTAGCCCTGGGCTGATAGACGAACGGTTCTGCGGCGGAGCCCAGATTACCGAGTGTTCTCCAGTCCAGTTCTCTTTGTCGGGCCGGGTCATACTGTTGAAAATAGCGGTGCAGGGAAGTGTCGGCAAATTCCCGTTCTTCATTCGGGTTGTCGGCAAAAAAAATAAATACGCCGAAGGTATCCGGTTCTTCCGCCAGTTGATCTTCGAATTCTCCCCGGGAGCGGTCACTATCCGTGTCGAACCCTCCCGAACCGGTCGTACCTGTCGAGATGCGTTGTGCCTGAATAGTGGTCAGGCCGGCCAGGATAAAGCCAAGCAAAAGCGCCCAGTCCTTGAATGAAAACATTTATCGGCGAATTATGATCTTACGGGTGATGCTACTGCCGGCCGTACTGATCTGTAAGAAGTACATCCCGGAAGGCATACCGGTGGGCAAAGATAACCGAAGTTTACCGGAAATTGCATCACTTTCCCAACGTTGGAGCGGGTGGCCTTGTATATCCCAAAGACAGGCATTAACCTTCTCTTGGCTTTTACCGTTATGCAGATCCACATCAAGGTATGATACTGCCGGTTGTGGGTATACAGCAATGGAAAGATCGGAGAAGTCGGTTTCCTCCACCGGATTGAGCAATTCACATTGCAGGGTCATCTGATCGTTCTGTGCACAGGAGGTTTCCGGGCCGGCAATGACAAAAAGTCCGTTCTGCATATCGGAAACCAGAATGTTGCCGGAAGGAAGGAACGGATACACCCCCCAGGCTCCTTCGTAGGATTTGCGGTGCTCCAGGGAAGAGGTCCCGAAATAAGAAATGCGCTTCGGGCTTACCGGATCGCTGATATCGTATACCTGCAGCCCGTCATAGTAATAGGAAACATACAAATAGTTGCAGGCCACCACCTGATTATGCGGAATGCTCAACTCATTGGTCGATTCGGCATCAAAAGTGTCGATCACCTGTATTTCCATCGGGTCGGATACGTCGAGTATTTTCATTGGGAAACCGTGTGATTCATCCCCCAGATAATAGTATTGCAGATCCTGGGTAGGCCAGCCGGAGTGATTGTAGCCGGCATATGGGTAGTCAGTGAGTGTATTCCGGAAATTAGGTCGCAGGGGATCGGAGAAATCCACAATAGCCATTCCATCGAAACCCAGGTTGAGAAAGGCGGTCCCGTTTTCCACAAAACAATCGTGTACATGACTGACCGCGCCGCTGCCGAAATTGTTGTAGGTGGCCAGTTCTTTCGGGTGGACCGGATCACTGATGTCCAGCAATTTTAGCGGTGTAGTCGGCCTCGCTCCACCTCTGGCAAAACAGGCGTATAATACTGCCCGGGACGTATCGATAAAGATATTGTGGCTTTTTTCAAAAAACTCCGGAGAATCATATACCACCTCCACCCGTTCGGGCAATCCGGAAACATCCATGATCTGCAAGGAGCCGTGCCCTTCGTCACTTACGGCGTAGAGATAGCAACCGTAATTGTGAAAATCCCGGTGAACCAGATCGGCCCCGGCCGAAGCTCCGGCAACGAAAGCTACTTCCTCGGCATCCTGCGGCCGGGTCACATCTATGAAATGAGTGCCTAGCGTGGTGCCGATCACCGCATATTCCCGGCCGTTCAGGGCGAGCCCCCATACCTCATTGTAGGCGTTGCCATAAAGACCCGAAGCAGGTAAAGCGTCGTGGGTCCAGCGCCCCAGCAGGGTAGCCGGCATCGCGGTCTGCGCCCTGGTCAGGGCTGCAACACAACACAGCCCAAAGAGGAGGAGATAGCGGTTGATCGTTTTCAAGTGGTTGTTTTAGAAAAGTCGAAAAGTCGTAAGTCACTTGATCTCTCGAATTAATGACCTAACTTACAACTCATCGACTCAAGACTATATGACTATAATCCCAACACGGCCGGATTCATACCCATGGTAGAGAATCCGCCGTCGTGGAAAAGGTTTTGCATGGTCACCATGCGGGTCAGGTCGGAGAACATCGTTACGCAGTAATCCGCGCAGGCATCTGCGGATGCATTACCCAGCGGCGACATCTTATCGGCATAACCGAAGAACTCCTGAAAGCCTTTTACCCCGCTACCGGCGGTTGTCATCGTCGGCGACTGAGAAATGGTATTCACCCTCACATTATTGCGGGTACCGAAATGATAGCCGAAACTGCGGGCAAATGATTCCAACAAGGCTTTACTTTCGGCCATTTCGTTATAATCCGGAAACACCCGTTGTGCAGCAATGTAGGTCAGCGCCAGAATGGAGCCCCAATCGTTGATGACATCATTTTTCCACATCACCTGCATCATCCGGTGGAACGAAATAGCTGAAATATCGAAGGTTTTCAACATCCATTCGTGGTTCAGGTCCGTGTATTCCTTCCCTTTACGCACATTGATGGACATGCCGATGGCATGAAGCACAAAATCCAGTTTACCACCCAGTATCTCCATGGATCTGGTAAATAGATTTTCCAGGTCTTCCATACTGGTAGCATCGGCAGGAATAATCTCGGCGTTTAGCTTTTCGCCCAATTCCTTGATCTGACCAAAACGCATGGCTACCGGGGCATTGGTCAAAGTGATGGAAGCACCTTCTTCAACACAGCGCTCGGCGACCTTCCAGGCAATTGAGTTTTCATCCAAGGCACCGAAAATGATACCCTTTTTTCCAGCAAGTAAATTATTTGGCATAGCTTAGGTTTTCGTGTTTTTAGTCGTCAGCGGTCAGTCAATAGTCATCAGTCAAAACGATAAATGCTAAAATTGTAATAAAAGAAGTCGAAATTATCGAGGTCGAAGCCTTCGTTTTACATCTAGCCGGACCAATTCCTTTAATTTTACTACTGACACAATCGACTTACGACTTATCATTGGCTAACTGACAGCTATGATTAATTAATAGCTGCCGCAATTAACTCCCGCGCATTATTCAGCGCCGAATCACTCGGTGGACTCTGACTGAGCATAGTGGCGATGGCCCGTATCCGTTCCTCATCATTAAGCAGCCGCACTTTGGCCAGCGTACGGTCTTCGGTATCTTTTTTATAGACGAAGAAGTGCGCATCGGCCTGCGAGGCGATCTGCGGTGAGTGCGTAATTGACACTACCTGGTGCTGGCGACTGAGCCGGCGCAGGATATGTCCCATTCGTAAACTCACGTCACCGGAAATACCGCTATCGATCTCATCGAAAATAAGTGTCGGTAACGGAATAGCGCTGGCCACCAGAGACTTTATTGCCAGCGCCAGGCGCGAAAGCTCTCCGCCCGACGCCACATCCTTGATCAGTTGAAGTCGTCCCCCCTTATTGGCAGCAAAGAGAAAATTCACTTCAGTCATGCCGTTGGGCCCAACTTCATTCAGATCTTCTATACTGATCTGCAGACGGGCATGGGGCATGCTCAATTGCCCCAGCATTTGCTGTACATCAGCTTCCAGACCGGGGGCGACCTTGCGGCGGTTATCGGCCAGTTGCGACCCCAGTTCCCGCAGTTTTTTATCCTGCTGATCGACACGCTTCTGAAGCTCGGCGATCTCAGCGCCCATATCCTCAAAATCACCCAACTGAGACTCCAGATCGGCCTGGATAGTCAGTAGTTCTTCTACCGAGCTAACACTGTGTTTCTTTTGCAGTCGATAGATCAGATCGATCCGACTTTGCACTTCCAGAATGCGTTCCCCGTCGTATTCGGTATTTTCGGCAATGCCGTCCAGTTCTGCCGAAATATCCTGCAATTCGGCCAGGATGCCATCCAGCCGTTCGGTAATTTGGCCAATAATACGATCCGCTTTGGAAAGGGGCCGCAGGCTGGCTGCCATTGTCTCGATCTGATCGATAACAGACTGTTCGCTCTCTGCCAGAAAACGATAAGCCTGCCCCGTCGTATTTTTGATGGCTTCGGCGTTGCTCAGGCGGTTCAGCTCCATTTCCAGGTCCTGCTGTTCGTCGGCTACCAGTTCTGCCTGATGGAGCTCGTTTAGCTGAAACTGAATGAAATCCAGTTCACGACCGGCAGTAGTGCTGCGTTCTTCCAGGCGGGTAAGTTGGCGAAGATCGGCCTGCTGCTTCCTATACAGCAGTTGATACTGCTGCAGGAGACTACCATTATTTGCCAGCGCATCTAATGTACGCAACTGGAAGGAAACGTGATGCAGATCGAGGGTATCGAATTGCTGATGAAGATCCACCAGGCTGGAGCTGAGTTCCTGTAATACTTTCAGGTTGACCGGAGTATCATTCACGAAGGCCCGGGACTTACCCGATGGAGAGATCTCCCGGCGAATGACCATCTCATCGTCATAGTCCAGTTCGCTCTCGCGGAAAAAATCCTGGAGCTGGTATTTGCCTACCCGAAAGATGCCTTCCACCACGCATTTCTCATCCGGAATGTACAGGGCTTTAGTGTCGGCTCTCTCCCCCATGATCAGGCCGAGCGCACCCAATAGAATAGACTTACCCGCCCCGGTCTCACCGGTGATGATCGTAAGCTGGCCGGAAAACTCAATTTCCAGCGACTCGATGATGGCGTAATTTTTGATTTTTAGGCTGCTGATCATATCGTAAGTGAATCCGGCGCAAATTTAAACGTTTTGTAATTCAGGGGCATTATGTTTAGGAAATAATATCCTTAATTTTGCGGGCTAGTGCCTCTGGCGCTTTAACCTAAAGCATTGAAATGAAAAATTTAAGCTATTTTCTTTTTGCCGGACTACTTTTCTACGCTTGTCAGAGCGAACCTTTACAGGATTGGGAAAAAAAAGAACTACTGGCCTGTTGTCAGCTGCCCATCTCGGTGCTGGCTCCGGACAGTGCCGTCATCAAATCTTCCAATCTAGGATTATTTAAAGATATCACCATCCAGGCCGGAGATGATTATAACGTACAGATCTATGCCTCCGAAGCCACAACCAATGACATTGCCAAAATAAAATCAGAGCAACTGAAGCAAGTTAAAGAACTTCATTACTTTTCCCGCTTAATAGAAGAGGACGAAAATGGATTCCTGTTTGAAAACGTTATAGATTCCACCAACGTCAATTACAGCTTCCGTTATGTAGCCGTAAGCGGAGATATGGAGTACGTGTTTCAGCCCGGCCTCATCGGCCTTTTCACAGAAGACGAGGCCCGAAGAATGTACGAGGCAGTTAAGCAATAAGAAAGAGGGGAAGAGGGAAAGAAAAAGGATTTCGACGTTTTGACAATGAAATCCTTTTTTTAACTGAGTCTAAGTTTCGATTAGGAAGTCCGCTTTTTTCGATAATCAAAATTGAACAAAAGCAAGACAAGTAATAGTATGCTCAAAATGATCATGGGAATGGGTTTTTGTGACAAAATTGGATCTATTGCTCTTCGCAATCTGCATAAATAGACAGATGCCTGTGTTCATTGTTTGTTAACCCTGATGATCATTTCTAAGTAGTTTGACGGAAATAAATGAACCAATTTTTTCTGGAGGTTTTGAAAATTTCGCACCCCATTTCCTGCTGGTCAATGGCTTTGCGAAATATTAAAAACCTAAAATTGGTTCATTTATTTTTG
>JAGQXH010000434.1 GCA_020436695.1 Lewinella sp.
CCCCTGCCGGATGGGAAAAAAGTAAGATATTCACCTTCCAGACTTCCATTCTTATAATTCATAAGACGAAGCAAGTTACCGGTGAGGTCATATTCTCGGCATGGTCCGTGCATAAGGCTGTCCTCGGTAATAGAGAAATCGGCCAGCAAGGGGCCCGAACGGTAAAAACGTTGTTGAGAGATCAGTTGGACGGGAGCGGGATCGCTTGCCTGCTGATCGGTCGGGATTTCATTACAGGATGTACCTGTCAATAATAAAGTTAGCGCTAGAGGAAGCAAGAGCCGGTGCGTTCTGGAAAAATGAAAATGGGTATTCACGGAAATTCAATTTTTGAAGCTGTGTACAGGACAAAAAGCAATCATTTACCACAGATTACGCAAATTTTCACAGATTAGGGTGCTGGAGGCATGAAAAATCTGTGTGATCCGAAAAATCTGTGGTGAAAAATGAGCCTTATTTTAGAGATTTCATCTTTTGCTCCGTACATAGTCTTTGAAAACATAAATTAACCATATTTGATGAATATTAAGGGGCTGAAATTCATTTTGCCGGATCTTAAATCCATAAAAAAATGCACGCGAAATCTCTCGATCTTTTCCTTTCCTTTTTGATCAGTACCTGGTGTTTAACTCCCTATATCCTAGAATGCCAGACAGCGCCAATGCCATCACTCAAATACGTAGACAAGGCCCAATTAGGCGAGATAGCTTTAGTTGACTCCCTGGCTGTTCCGACAGCGGAGCTTTGGCGGCAAACGGCCAATCTGCAAGATTTAGGGGACTTTGTCATAGTACATGATGTGGTATTGCCGGATGCCAATACTTATTTTGCTGACCCGGTATTGACCATTATCCATAAAGGAAGCGGTGTGCTGAGTCGGCTCAATATCAATAACTTGCCCGGCATTGTTCCGGGTAAAGGTTACGTAGGAGCCATGAAAGTAGGCGAGGATTTACTGATTCGATACAGTGATGGTCTTATTCGGTATGCTCCCTTCACCGGGCAGATACGACAATTCCATCCGGAAAGTGATGAGGAAAAGCAAGCGGCTTACCCGTTGATGGGTGTGGGAAAATTGGCGCTGGTCGATAAGGAGCATTTTTTGATCGCGCGAACGTCTTATGAAACCGGTCAAACATCGTTTGCCCTATGTGATACTACCGGACAGAGGGTTAGTCTGCAGTCGAGAAATTATGCTTTATCGCCCCCTCGATCGCATTATAATAAACCATTGTTTTCCGATTATTCCGATTCGGTAGGCTTGCATGCTATTCTTTTGAGCGATAGCATGCAATTGACTTTAGTACCATTGGATACGGCAGATGAGCAGTTTATTACATATGATTTTGATCTTCGGCACTTGCTGGAAGAATGTGCTTATTTGCTGCACAATGAGCTAGAAATTGACATTCCTGCACTTCTTCCCATCGGCATGAAATTCGAAGATTCAGAAGTGATCATATTATTTAGAAATGATGAAGAGTGGGACCGAAAATTACTGTTGAAGTATGATTATCATCAGCGCAGTGCTCATCTGGTGCCTATAAACAACTTCGAGTTGTTTGCATCTAGTTGGATGGGACACCAGATTATGGCTATAAATAATGCGGTTCCTGGCAAAACACGTTGGTTGAAAACTTATAGCTATTAGTGAATATCTAAAATTAAAAAGCAAGTATAATCGATCATGAAAAAATGCATCACCCCCAATTCTCTATTCGATTCCAGACCCTATGGTTTTTCCCAAATAGTCATAGCCGAACCCGGGAAAATGGTCTTAATTTCCGGCCAGGTAGCCTGGGATGAAAACCTGAATATCGTCGGTGACGGCGACCTGGCAGTCCAAACCGAAAAGTCCCTGCAAAATCTGAAAACGGCTATAGAAGTAGCCGGTGGAACTTTGGAAGATATCGTCATGCTGAGGATCTACAAAGTTAACTACCAACGAGAGGACGGACCGCTGATCAGCCGGCTATTGAAGAAATACTTTGGAACGGAAAATGCTCCGGCCAGTACCTGGATCAGCGTACAAGGGCTGGCCAACGAAGCTTTTATGATCGAGATTGAAGCGCAGGCGGTGATTTGACCGGTGTAGATGGTGATGCATTTTTCCGTACCCAAAACACCGGCGTCACCACACTGATCACCAGCAGCGAAAATACCAGGCCTCCGATCGTGCCGGCCGCCAAAGCAAACCAAAAAAACTCGCCGTCGCCGGCGATCAGGAAAGGGATTAGGCCCAGTGCCGTAGACAGAACCGATAGCAGTATCGGGGTGATCTTATGCCGGTAAGCTTTGATATAGAGCTCCAGCGCATCCCGATAGGGCTGCTGTTTGCGGAAGCCCTGATAATCACTTAAAATTAGGATCAGGCTGTTGACCGATAGCCCACTTACCATAATAAAAGCGGTGTAGCCGCCCTGGTCAAAATAAAAGTCAAAAAGGTAGAACGTCAGGAAAATGCCGATAAAGGAGATAGGGATCAGCCAAATGATAACCAATGCCCGCCGGAGGGATTCGAAGTGGACGGCGCAGATAAAAAAGATGAGAACGATCACCAGTAGCAATAGACTGTTGAGCTGTTGTTGCTCACCTTCCCGACGGTAATTGAGGCGTTCCATGGTATAACCCAACGGCACGCTCAGGCGCATGGCTTCCAGGCATTCATCCAGGTAGAGACTACCAAAGCGGCCGCTGCCGGTGTATTCAAACTCTACTACTCGTAGGTACTGCTGATCTTCCTTGTGCAGACTGGCCGGCACTTTTTCCTTGGTCAGTTGGAGAAGGTTGCCCAGTAGATAGCGATTACTGTCCCGGGCTTGGGCGATGTGCTCTAATTGCCATTTGTCGGTTTCATCCTGGCTGAACAGGCGTACCGGTCGGCCGTCGTCCAGAAAAAGGGCCGTTTGCGGCAGTTGATTAAAGTGCTGCAACATCGGATAAAGTGCGGCCGGAGGGAGTGCTGCCCGGGCCAATGCCGGCCGATCCAGTTGCAATTCATACTCGTAACGGTCTTTTTCCCACCAGTTGATATTGGCCTCCGTATTCACTTCCTGTATGCGCGGATGCCGAAGCAGGATCTCAGCAAAGCGCTCCGACTGCCGGGCCAGTTCGTCCTTATTGTAGCCGTACATGGCCACCCGAAAGCGGGGCGGCCCCTGCCCGCTTTCATTGCTGAAGCCCCTGCCGACACCGTAGATATTCCAGCTTACCCCGCCCATATTAGTGGCATAGGCAGTCAGCCGATTCTTAAGAATATAGGGAAAGCTAAAGCCGGCCTCCGGCTTAAAATAGATGCTGATCTGTCCGTATTGCCCGCTGTTCACCCGGCTGACGTATTGTTCGATCTCCCGCTCGAATTGCCCCAGGTAGGATTCTATCTGTCGGATAACTGCATCGAGCTGAGCGGTAGTAGCCCCCGGCGGCATACTGCCCTGCACATACAGTACCGTTTCTTCGGCTTGCCTATAGCTGGAACCTTCGTAAACGTACCAACTGAACAGCCGGAGTGTACCGCCCAGCACTCGATTGACGATGGGTTTGACTTCTTCTACATACCAGTCTGAACCGAGACTACGATTGTACCAATCCCAGCCGTCGACCCGGTTGGGCAGCAGAAATACCGGCAGACCGAACGCCAGTATGACCGCAGTGAGCACCAGTGGCCGGTAACGTAATAGCCACCGTAGCCCACGACCAAATGCCTGCCACCGACGGGCGGCCGCACGCTGCCGGCTCAGGCGTTTTTTGCGCACTTTCTCCCGGGGCTGCAATTTCTCCATCAGGGCGGGGATCAGCAGCAGTGCCACCAGCAGAGATACGCCCAGGTTGATGATCATAACCCGGGCAAAATCCAACAGGTTGAGTTGCCAGCGCTCCGGTAGGAAAAAAACAATGGCCAGAGCGGCAATGCTGGTCAGGGTAGCGGCCAGCAGCGCGGGAAATACCCGGCGATTGCGTTGCCGCCGCCAATGGTGGGCCATCACAATGGCATTGTCGATGATGATGCCGAAGGAGACGGTAATACCGGCCAGGGCGTACAGGTGCAATTGTACCCCGGTGACGTAATACAAAATAAAGGCCAGCCCCAGGTTGGCGATCAGACTACCGGTAATAACCAGCAGATAACGCCAGGAGCGGTACACCAGGAGCGTAAATAACAATAAAATACCGAGCGATAAGAGGCTGCGGTTCCGGATCTTGAATAGCTCTTCGCGGATGTATTCGGTGGCATCATCATCCAGGTAGAGGCGGTAGGTATTCGGCAGGTCAGTCTGTTTTACTTCCAACGTTTGCCGGATCTCATTGGCCAGATGCAGGGTATTGACGCCGGTTTCGGGGTAGAACAGCAGCCGGATGCTGTTTTGCCCGTTGATACGGTAGTAGTCATCCGGTTCCTGCTCCTGTAGGTTAATATCGGCTACATCGCCGAGATACAACAGACGTTTGCCGACTACCTCTAAGGGGAGGCGGGCCCAGTCGGTCGGTCGCCATACTTCGCCAGAGGCCGTTGCGGCCAGATTGGCAAACAGACTTTCTTCACCGTCGGTAGTGATGCCCAGATTTTGGTGTTGAAACTGCTGGTGTACCGCCTGCCGGATCGTTTCGGTGGTCAGGCCGTAGGCCTGCAAGAGGGCTGGGCGGTAGTGAATGTGCCATTCCAGAGCTTTGCCGCCGGTCACTTCAATGCGCTGGATGCCGGAGATGAGGGCCAGTTGGGGACTAAGGGTTTCGGAAGCGTAGCGATACAGATCGTGTAGGGCCGCTTTGCCACCGAGGGAATACACGAGTAGCGGTCTGTCCTGTTCGTCGTCGTCCGGGCGGTTCAGATGAATGGCCGGAAAGGGTACGCCTTCCGGGAAATTAGGATATAGCTGACGGATACGGGAGGCTAGCTCGAAACGGATGTAATCCGGAGAGCGGTGTTCGTTCAATTGCAGGCTGATGCGCCCGTTGCCGGCTCCGGAGACGGACTCGATCTTTTCTACGCCTTCAATGAGCGCGAAGGTGCCTTCCAGCGGGGTGGTGAGTTCGCGTTCTACCAGCTCAGGAGAGGCATTGGGCCATTGGTAGGTGACGCTGAGACCGGCCCGGCCGGCAGGGGGGAGGAAGTTGAGAGGCAGGCGCGGCACCAGGCTCAGCCCGATGAGGGTGAGTACCGCGAAAAGGATGAAGATACGGAAGGTGGAGCGCATGGTTTAGTGATATTCAAGCGGTACCGGATTGGCAAATGCTATCTGGTGCACGAGCGTATTGTTCTTCAGCAAGATAAAACGGAGTGCTGTTGCATCCTAATAATTATATCAATATATTGGGAAGTCCTCCGGATCCTATAATTGCAGCGTTTTCTGCTGATAAAAAAGATTAGGTATGATCTCTCCTAAAACGCGCGAGCAGATTGCTCACGAGTATGACTTGACTGATATTGCAAATGCACCTTATCTTATTACTGTTGATAATCAAAAAATTCACATCATCGAAAAAGGGCGTCGAGGAAAAGTTTATTCCTTGAAAGAGAAAAGGTTCACTAAAGATCTAGACTTAGAATTAGATCAAGACAAATGGGTAGACCTAAAATATGGAAGTTCTCTCTTATACCTGCCCGATCAAAAGCGATACTTGGTCTCGACCACATTTAATAAGAATAAATTTAAAGATCTGGATGATTTTGATAACGACTTTGACATCATCACCATTCTTGATTCAGAATTCAAGGAGAATGGTGCATTCGGACGTTTTCCGGAGCTATATCATGATTCAAAGTTTTTCCTTGATGGCAACCTGTACCGAATTCAAGAATACAAAGGGGATATCTATGTTCTATTCAGTCATTTACCAGATATTTTCATCTATCAAATCGGAAAATTAACAAACAAAGGGCAAGAGAATTCGGTGTTTCCAGTACCTAAAAGCCGTTACAGGGATTATCAATTGAGAACGTCAAAGCACCAAACTACCAAAGACATCCTTTACCGTTCCAAGGCGGAAAAGATCAACGAATTCAATCACTTCTACAAGGGACTATTCATAAATGACAATTTTATCAGATATTACCAAGTGGGACAAGAATTATCATCAGCGAATGATGACTTAATCTATTCATACTCGGTACTCGATTACAATTACAAGCAAAGGACTTTTTGTGAGTGTAAAATCTGGAAATCAAGTTCCCGATTAGAATTTATCATTGATCCTGATCCCCATGAAGGATCTACGGACTTGAGATTTATTACTCAAGACACGATCAGGAATACTTTGGTAATGGTCAGCGGTCGGCTAACTTTTACTGATTGATTTCGCAAAAATATGGGGAGGTACCTACTTTAACTTTCATTTCACCAACTCCATGAGGAGCATAAAATGCTACGAAGGTATTTCGGTAGGTATTCGTACTACCGGAGGCTTTTGTTAAAATTGAAATTGCGTCGAGAACCGGCTTAGGGTGAAGCAGAATGGTTACTGCTCTTTCCTCAGTCATATCTTTAATAAAAGAATCCGGTTGAGTTGTCAAACAATCGACTAGTGCTTCATAAGCTACTCCTTCAAATGGAGAACTGGTAAATTCCGATATCATTACCCCAAGTTGCATACGGTCCCAATCAGTTTTCTTTAGAGTGCTGCTTATTTGTTCATAAGCTGATTGATCCAGTTCTATCTTGTATCCAAACCGTTGATCGATTATGCTAATTTCCTGTGCAAAAGCTGATAAATAAGTTAATGCAAATAATATCGATAATAAATTCACTTTTGTCATATTGCAATGTGTTAAGCTAAAAATACATCGTTATCAATATTATAACGTTCGAATGATTAGTAGCGTATAATATGATTTGAATTAAATAGTAGCCCATTATTCTATTCCAATGACCGAGTATTTAAATCACTACAAATACTCAATGTAACCCCATCAACACCAATACCGGATTGGAAGCAATATCCAATTGATGGAGCACTTGCCCCAAGGGCTTATTGATTTCATTCGACTTTACTTGTTCGGCCTGTTGCAATAGGTATTCACTGGGCATGTAGGTGATGAGTTGATCGTTGTGTTTGCCGATTACCGGTAATACCAAGTTTTTATTCAGGCTGATATCGTTGTTTATTTTGTTGAGTCGTAGTGTTTCCCCACTCGTCAGATTACTGACGACTATCGACATTGGTATCTGTTTGCCCTTTGCTGAGAGGATCAAATGTTCACCGACCTTATTGACGGAAGCAATGGGGGATCTGCCGGGAGGTGTTTCCTGATTAAAAGAAAGCGAGCAATACAGCTCTGTTGAGCCGTCTGGGGTAATTTTATAGATATTGTTCTCTTGCCAGTGGTG
>JAGQXH010000435.1 GCA_020436695.1 Lewinella sp.
CTGTCATTTTTTCAAAAGCTTCCATGGCTCCCATCATCCTTTGCCCAAAATCCCCCTCAACTACACCAAGATCTAGGATTGGCAGCGAATAAACTACCGTTTTTTCCATCCCAAACACCGGCATAAAATCGTTAATCCAATCGGCAAAAGAAATTTTAACCGGAAGGGTTTCAACTGCGGCATGAGCTTCAAAAAGGATATCGTTGTACTTTAGCTTGATAAATGGAATAGGCGCATTGGTCCTGGAATCAATAAATGTTTCATTATCTATTTGGTGGGTACCAATAAAAAATTGCACCTCAATTTTAAGTAATAGTTCTACATCTCCTTTGGGGTGTTTTTCTCTTTTCTGTTCAATTAATTCGAGTGCCAACGGTGAAAGTGGTCCTTCTAAATGAAAGGTCGGTCTTTTTTTATTTCGGCCAAACGGCTGTTTATTTACTGGTTTATCCCAGGACAATTCACTGAGCTGACCTCGATAATTATTGTGCGCCTCCGAAAGTCTCGTCAATTTTGTTTTGTCCAAAAATAATTCAGCTCTAATCCGATAAATCAAGGTGAAAGCTTCTATTTCTCCTTCTAACTTAAATCGTATAGTAGGCTCCAGTGTATTCTTTACGGCTACTATGCCGTTTTCTGAAATGGATATATCTGATAAGAAGGTCATTCTGTTTAGATTTGATCTGTCTATCCGTATGAGTAATAGAACATTAATGATGACGCTAAAATGCTTTTTTGAATGTATAAGTTCCAACCAGGAAAGACTTATGATCATTAGGTTGTAATGGGCACTTTCAGGGTAAGTGCCACTGGTGTATATACATCTATGTCGAGTGCTGGTGTTTCGAGAGACACGACCAAAGAGTATCTGGCTTGCTCACTCCATTTGTTGAGCTGGTACCGAGTTCTCCACCAACCCATAGTTGGATAGATACCAATAAAATTACAATCTGCCATTTCAATAGCAGGGCCAATCCAAATATCTGAATGAATCGAACCTAACTTGTGATTATTAACCCCCAAAAGCCAACGCTGACTTTGGCTGTCAGTGCTGGGGCGCTCATCTTGATCTCTGGCAGCGGCATTGATCCTTTTGATGAACTCTGCCTGAGATTCCCCTGGAGCGTTTAACTCAAAACGTAAACCAAAGGATTCATACCGGTAACGATCTTTCCACCCAATCTCGCCTGGACTAGGCTCTATAAAATAGGAAAGTGTGACTTTCAGTTTTACTTCTGTATTTCCAAGTTCCATGAGCACATCATTTGGCCAGGGAAGCTGATGAATATGCATATCTCGAAATATGGGTTCGGACCGCCCCTTTTCCTTCTCAAAAGGTTGTATTTGTTCCTGTACACATATTGTTAGTGAATTTTTTGTGCAATATAAAGCTCGTTCTAGAGCCGGGACTCCATAGCCGCATATTCTTAACAACTTTGTGTAGTCTCTTCTACTATTTCCATCCAGAAATTTACCCAACATTTGAGGCGTCCATTCTGCCGAATGGACAATTAGAGCCCGAATGGTTTCCGGCCAGGCCGCGGGATAATGATATTGAATTTCTGCAGCCATTTTGGCTGCCTGAGCCGTTGCAGCGCTAGTCGCATTGAGTACATCAAATTGTCGGAGAGTGGGTCGATAATGAGTTGTTAATAGGGAAAGGTCATAGCATTGGGTAGTATCCCCAGTCATATTGATGGCTACATTCCCACCTTCAAATAGGACTTCCGGTTTGATCGGCCATTTTTTATGATCCCATGCATATGAGGTTGTACTAAAGGGTGACAATTGCCCGGATTCCACTATTGGATAATACCCTTCCAACTTTTTATCGGTAATCTGATTCAAATCGGTATAGGCTCCTACTGTGAGGGCATTCCATGATTGGGCGGGAGATTGAACCGAGCTAATCAGATTGGTCTCCGGAAAGTTTTTCCAAAGGTCGCTATCCCGAACGTTGCCGGCAGAAATAACAAATAGGCGCCTTGGTTGATCTTCTTCCTCCGCTCCGGAGGTAAAGGCATCCACTGCTCCTGACCATGAAGTGGGTCTTCCTTGGTCATAATAGTCCTCTGTTAGTGCCATACAGTAAATCCGGCTGCGATCAGGGTTGTTTATTTCTGCTCTATTTGCCGCCTGTTGAGTGATTGCCCCGTATAATTTTGGGTCATTTTTCCCTCGGGGAGGTAATATCTTTACCGATTCGAGTCGATGTCTTATGGGAATCGTGTCGTCGTGTTCTAATACTTCAGCCAAATTTCCAAAGATTGCTACTCCACTCATGGCAGTTCCATGGCTATCGTGATCATTTACTTCCCAACTAGGATCATTTGCTTGGCAGTCATTATCAGCTAATACCGGTGCTATTAATGTATGGCCATTGTTAACGCCTGAGTCTAAAATGCAAATAAAAACGGGACTAGCCATATCAACACTCATTCTACCCGCTAAATTCTCAGCCCATTCGGCTTGCTCTGCAGGCGTCAATTCCATCCAAAATTGAGCTGTTTCCTTGACTCTCCTGATTTCGCCAAGCAAACTTGACAGCTCAATTAATTCTGTTAGTTGCTCCCGATTTGCCAATACTGGGGTAACTAATCGTTCTGGAAAAACTAAAACTTCTTCGGGCCTGATACCAATATTAAGAATTTCGCAGATTGTAAAAAATGCTGCTAGAGTGGCATCCTTATTTTCTACTATCCTTAACCAAATTTCACACCAGACGGGTTGTTCACCCGGTATCATACTTTCTTGGTCTCGCCAAAAAGATTCGAATACGGCCAACCGGATGTGTTCAATGCTATTGATCAAGTCCCGGTTTCTGGGGTTCCCAGTTTTCGTTTCTTCTTCGGCGTATTCGCGCAATCGCTGCAAGAAATAACCTTCCTGGCCTTCCGGAATGTAAACAAGGGCCACTGTTAATTTCTGGTCACCTTCTTCTTCTATTCGAATATTTGCCAAACGGATACCCTTGCTAAGGTTTTCTAGACTTTTGGTAACCAGATCATACCCCAATTGACTTCGGAACTCCACATAAATTCCATTCCTTGTCGGTAATGCTACCGCTTCTCGATCACGATTCTGGGACGCGGCTTGTTCGAAAATCTGATCAAATTGTTTTTGTAAGTGAGTTGCGTGTTGAGCTCTGTCGCGTTTGGGATATTTTCCTCCTCCCCGGGAGGATATAGATGTGTAGCGGATGGGAGTTCCGAACTCTTCCAGAAAGAATAAAGGGAATTGCTCTCCTGCCATGGGGTTAAGCTTTTGTAAATAAATCGGTGTTGACACAGTAGTGGATACTGTGAAAATTCTTTTTGCAATATGATTTTAGGTAAGTAGCGGTATTCCTAAGGCTAACTATTTAACTACTTGGAATATGACAGATATTGTTGACGATCTTTTATCATAGATAGAAATAGATCCCGGCCAACTTGCTGCTCATCCGAAAGAATGGCTTCTTTTATAGCATCGTCACAGGCCATGGTTATTTCAGCATGACTTAGTCCTTTTATTTCGCTTGCAACTTGTTTTACGTCAAAACTACCACCGAAGTTTCCTAATCGATTATTTATTAATGCAATGATCTCCTCTTGTACCGGTAGGTGATATAATAAAAGATCGTCAAAGCGCCGGAAAAGAGCTTGATCCAGCAGGTCTGCATTATTAGTAGCTGCAATAATGAAACTTTCTGAAGCATCTTGTTCTATAAATTGTAGAAAGGCATTTAGCACTCTTCGCATTTCACCCACATCATTATCCCTTGAACGTTCTCCCCCAATTGCATCGAACTCGTCAAACAGGTAAATGCCCTTTCGTTCTTGGATCAAGTCAAAGATTTGACGGAGTTTTGCACTGGTCTCCCCCATGTAGCGGGTCACTAATTTATCAACTAGAATTGTAAATAAAGGTAAGTCCAGCTCTGACGCAATCACCGCTGAAGTTAAGGTCTTACCTGTTCCGGGCGGTCCTACAAGAAGAATTTTACGCCTATTCTTATGGCCATATTTAAGAAGCTTTCCTCTTTGTCTGAATTCTCTGAGTATTCTCTCAATGCGCTGTTTTAGCTGACCAGGGAGTACTAATTCCGATAAACGATCGGAAGGGCTAGTTTGAATAACCAGTTCATCCAGTTCCTTACGCAACGGAAAAATTTTGGCCTTGGCTTCATTGCCTTTATCAATCAACTTTTTGATTTCCTGGGCCATAGCACCGTGGCCCAGCCGGGCTTCATGAGCTGCTAACTGCAAAGCTACCGTCTTAAAACGATCACCGTCCCCCTCAAAGTGAGATTTGATTAGTGCCTTTATTTGACTTGCTGTAGCCATGAGATATCATTTTCCAATCACAAATTAAGCAAAAAGTAGGATAGCTACAAAACAAATAGTTTTGCTAGAAACAAATATTTCATTGTAAATTCACCCTACTTGCATTCTAAGCATGACTATACAAATTCAACTATTCTGCACAGGATGTAGGAATAAAATTTTGTTAACCATAGGCCATCAATCATTTATATTCATAACTCAAACCACCAGATCTCCTCCACCGGCTTCACCTCAACATCTGTCTCTTCCCATTCCTCCTCCGGTTCATCCTCAAAGAGAGGATCCACTTCATAGTTTTGGTCTTCAAATTCCTGTACTACCCGATCCGGCTCCCAGGGCGACCAAACTTGCATAGCTGTCTGCCAAAAATCTTGCATGGGTTAATTCATTATTTTATCAAATCTTGTCTGTCGCTTTTGTCATCATAGTATCTCAGTAGCAAATCAACTTGTCCCGTACACAAAGTGTCGGGATTATATCATCAACAATATGAGCTCTCTTACCACATCCTCCAGCGAATAGCAGTTAGCCAGCGAAATATCCACTACCCTACCCTCTTCTCTTAAAATGTTACTTTTCGCACCCTCCAGGTTGTTGATAGTGATATTCACATCTTTAGGAAGGTCCATTTGCTCCAAGGTTTCATACAGTTGCATGGTAGCGGCATCGGACTGCTTATCGACAAATAAAGAGATCATATTATCGAGTTATCTTATTTCCGGGAGGCAATAACATCTCGGATTCCGTTAATTGATTAATTTCCAGGATCATCTGTCTTTCCTGGCTATACTGAAATAATTTCAGCCGGACATATTCGGCGACCAGCACTTCAAAGGCATTGCCTTCGAATTCTACTAAGTATTTTAACCCTGGCTCAGGGAGGTTGGTGCCATAGCGCGACCGTTCATTTCCACAGGTTTGTCCAATCTTAAAAGTTTGGCCTGGTGAAAGCAATATATTTTTTAGAATGGTGCAAGTGTAGCAAGGGAATCTCCCCGGCTTTAACACCACCAGTTTGTATTGCTGACATCTCCCAAATTTCTCAGCGGCTTCCCGCATGAGCGCTTTATAGTCATCCAGGGTAATATCGATATTTTCGAGGTCAATATCCAGTTCTAATTCCAATTTTTGCATACTGTAAGTAGTGGCCTCACTTATTAGTCGGTTGGAAATCGGTTTTTCAAACTGCTCGGCGAGATAGTCTGTAAGTGATTGCCGGACGAAAAATTGTGTTTTTAAGTAAAAGAAGCTAAGCGTTAGCAGCAGCATGAATAGCAGAAACATCACTGGTTGACCAGCCCGTTGCTGAGAGATGGTAGATGACATGAGTTTTTCTTTGCGCGTTTTAATAAATCAGGAGTGTAAATATAAAAAATTTTTGATAAAAGATACTCATTAGGTGTAATTAATTAGTAGTACCTAAAATGATGGATTGCTTTTTTATTTGTACAATGAATGATCCACAAATCGAGCAGAAATTAATCCAGGTAGGCCAGCGACTAAAGGCACTGAGAAAAGCTAAAGGATATACCAATTACGAGCAGTTTGCTTACGAACACAACATCGGGCGAGCCCAATATGGCCGCTACGAAAAAGGCAGTGATTTGCGATTAAGTAGCTTGTTTAAGGTATTGCAGGCAATGGATATCAGTCCGGAAGAGTTTTTTCGGGAAGGTTTTGAAGAAATTGGAAAGAATGATAAATGACGTCATCAAGATTGTTTGTTAAAATTTTCCCGAATAACCATCATAGTATTTCAGCATCAAACCATAAAACGTGAAGCTCACCAAATCCGGCAAACTCTCCATCAAGCTCCCTCCCAAACTGCGGGAACCGCTCATGCTAGCCGCTCAGCAGCGACTCTATTACGAAAACGAAGACCTGGAGCATTTCTCCTTTTTCCTACTGTACGAAGCGCTGCAAAGAATGCAATCGGTCAGTACGAACGCTATTCAGTTCCGACTATCCGAATTCTTCATTCTCCTCACTCCCCAAACTATGCAGTATCTGGATGAGCCTACGCAGATCCTGATTCGCGATGCTATCGAGGCTAAATCCAAAGGTACGCGCATAGATATTTCCAAAATGGATGATCCGGAACAGGTGAGTGCTTTGCGGGACTTTTTTATGGACCGACCGTGATTTATCGAAAACCGCATAATGTTCAATAATACTATGCCATATTCCTATACCAATCGCCAGGATAAAACCCATTTTTTTAAAGCCATACCTACCAAAAAAGGAGGTGTTCGTTATTATATTACTACTGATCCCCATGCCGAAAACTTGATTTCCGAAATACCGGAAGGTTTCGAAATCGTCGAGTATCCGGAGGACGGCCGGGTGGTCATCCGGAAAAAGGTACCGGTAACCACTACTCCATCGGAAGTAGACTTGGTTCAAAAAGCAATGGAAGAACATTCCCCTGTCCGGGACTTTATCATAACCGCCGAACGAGGAGATATAGCTATCCACATTTCCCAATTCAGCCATTTTTTTGATGCCGAATATCTTTCTGCCGATGAAGCTAAAACCCATTATGGGAAAAATGTCCACCAATGGAAACGGTACGATTGGATACTCACTTTTCGTCTGCTCGATTCCAATACCCGGAAATTTCAGGTCATTCGTAAAGCCAGTGTGCAGTATGATGCCGTGGTGATTGATGAAGGGGACCAGTTGTCTGCCCTGGCGAAAAAGTATTGTTATCATGTGGGCCGGGAATCACTGCTGGAGTTTTGGATTCCAGGGGAGGATTGGTAAGATCAGCCCAATATCAAACCGTTCCAAATACTATTTTAGGACAGCCTTTCAGCTTTAAAATTATTTTAGGACGATACATTTGATACAATCCTCCCCTACCCCAAGCTCCTCGCCATTTCCCCCGGCGATCTGCAAAATTTCCAAAATTTTGTAGATCTCTTCAGTCGTCGATGACCGGTAAATACTTCCCGGAAAGAAAACATAGTAAAAATAAAATTTATATA
>JAGQXH010000436.1 GCA_020436695.1 Lewinella sp.
CCACAGCGGAGCCACCATCAACCGGGTACGCAAGGCTTACGAAGCCCTCAAAGTTTTTTTCAATAACGGTTTTATGTACTTCGGCACCTTTGCCAAGATGTTTATGGCACTTGGTGCAATGGTGTATTTCTCTCCGCTTTTCGGAGGTGTAGCGGTGGCTATGGGCGTGATCATTCTGGTCACCATTTTCAAATTCGACAAGCCCTACATCGAAGCCAGTAAAGAGACCAATGAGAAGGAGCATGAAGTATCGGCCAATCTGTTTGACAGTCTTTCCAATATCATCACCGTTATTACTCTCCGTCTGGAAGAACGTATGGAAAGTGGACTGTTCGATCGGGTCGCGGCCATTTTTCCGCCCTACGTCCGCCGGGTATTGATCAACGAATGGAAATGGTTTACGGTCTCCACGATGGTTAAATTCATGTATGTGATCATTGTGGTGGGTTATATTTATCAAAACTGGACGCCCGGTGAAGTTTTTTTGGTGGGAGGGATGGTTACGCTGGTGGGTTATGTGAATCAGTTTACCGGCGTATTCCACAATTTTGCCTGGCAGTACACCCAGATCGTACGCTTTGACACCGATGTTCGAACCGCCGATAACATCATTGACGCCTACGCCGAACATCACATCGTAGATCAGAAAGTTACCTTGCCTTCCGGTTGGCAGACGATCAATATTCGGAACCTGAATTTCGTACATAAAGAAACCTGGACTAGCCAGAAAGGTAGCCTAGGATTATATGACCTGAACTTACGCATCAAAAAGGGTAAAAAGATCGCCCTCATCGGCGAGAGCGGCAGCGGCAAAAGTACGTTACTGGCTTTGCTGAGAGGTCTCTATCAACCCGAGACAGTTAGTGTTACTATCGATGAGCGATCTCCCCTTAATTTCTCCTGTATTGCCAAACACGTAACCTTATTCCCACAGGAACCAGAGATCTTTGAGAATACTATTGAATATAATATCACCTTGGGATTACCCTTTCCGGATGAAGATGTTGATAAGGTGTGCCGGTCCGTGCAATTTGCCGAGGTGATCGAACAACTCCCTCAAGGATTACAGTCTAATATTAAAGAAAAGGGCGTTAATCTGTCCGGCGGGCAAAAGCAACGACTGGCCCTGGCTCGCGGTGTATTGGCTGCTCGCGACAGTGATATTGTACTGATGGATGAGCCCACTTCCAGCGTTGACCCCAAAACTGAAATGCTTATTTACGAGCAGCTTTTCGATGAATTTAAGCATAAAGCCGTCATTTCTTCTCTGCACCGCTTACATTTATTGACGAAATTCGATTACGTTTATGTATTGGACAAAGGTCGGGTGGCGGATGAAGGGACGTTTGCTGATCTGCTTCAACACAGTAAGATCTTTCAGGAACTTTGGAAGCATCAGGAGGAGATCGCTTTTTGACAACCGCTGCGCTGACGGAAGTAAACCGTAAAAATATGGCATCTCTAAATCAAATATTTAAGAAGTATACCGGCGCCCTCCGCTCATTCAAAGGCGTGTACGTGCTTAATAATTTGCTCAATGGCAGCAAATTGGCCCACAATAAGGAGCTTTACCAAAAGTACGGACTGCAGAAAAGCATTTATGCACCTATTGGCCGGGCGGATTTTCCGGAGCCTCATCCGGATATTCCCTGGCTGGACCGGCCGGATGCCCTGAAGGAATTGCGATCACATTCCGAGTTCTATCAATGGTCGGATCACGTTCAGGAAGAATTGGAACGCTTTGTGACCGACGGCTATATGATCCTGAAGAATTTCTTCTCGGATGAAAACGTGGAACGGCTCAACGAAGAGATCGATGCTCTGCTGTGTGACCAGTCGATTGATTTCAACTATACAGGGCGAAAAATTATGGAATCCTTTCGGGTATCTCCTATGGCGGATGCCTTTTTTCGCAATAAGCAGTTACTGAAGATCCTGAATTTCACCATGGGAAGAAAAGTGATCCCCTTCCAGACCATCAACTTCATCAAAGGTAGTGAACAGCGGGCACATTCCGATTCCATTCATATGACGACCGAGCCGGAAGGTTATCTTATCGCTGCCTGGATCGCACTGGAAGATATCGGCCCGGATCAGGGGCCCCTGGAATACTATCCGGGCAGCCACCGCCTGCCGTTTATCAGCACCAAAGATTATCCCAGCGGCAATACCAGTTGGACCATCGGCAAAGAGAGCAATAAAAGGTATGAGAACAAAATAGCAGCAGTAATCCGGGAAAAAGGGCTACAACCTAAAACCTTTCTGGCCAAAAAAGGCGATGTGCTGATCTGGCACGGCAATCTGCTGCACGGCGGACAAGCCATCACCCGCCCGGAGGCTACCCGGAAAAGTATGGTGGCACATTATTTTTGTGAAGAGGTGATCTGCTATCATGAGATGTCGCAGCGGCCGGCTCTTTTGACGGACGTCTGAGATTGGGGCTTCAGGACGTTCATCCCCGATATTTTTTGAAGATGGAACATACATTATACCCCCCAAAACCAAAGGTATTACTCAAAGCGTAATTGACTTCTTTGTGTTTTGCCTTGCCGATTACCAGTTCCAACCCGTCCTCTAATTCAGGATACACGTCCCGGGTTATGGCTGGAGGAAGTTCTACCCGCCAGCCATTTCCAGTTCCATAGAAGCCGTCTCCCAATCCTCCATAGCCTTGTTCAGATCCGCTTTTTTCTGCTGGTATCCTTCCATTTGCTTTTGCACATCGGGCTTCTCGTAAAAAGTCGGATCCGCCATCTTTTTTTCAAAAGCAGCGATCTCTTCCTCCAGGCGATGGATCTTCTTTTCGGCATTACTTACAGCCCGCAGGAGTTTCTTACGTTCCTCGTGCGAAAGTATTTTGAGAGGTTCTTCCACTACCGGCGCCGGACTCGAAGCAGAAGTACTGACTACATTAGAATTTTCGGATGGTTTAGCAGTCTTGCCGATCTCCACATCCCGCATATTATCCAGGGCCCGCTTTTCAAGAAAAGCATTGACGTCGCCAATGTAGTGATGCAGTCGTTTATCACGGAACTCTATCGTTCGATTTGTCAGTGCATTGAGAAATTCCCGATCATGTGAGACCACGATCATTGTGCCATCGTATTCCATCAGTGCCTGCTTCAGTACATCCTTTGAGAGCATATCGAGGTGGTTGGTAGGTTCGTCCAGTACCAACAGATTAAAAGGACGCAAAAGCAGGCAAGCTAAAGCCAGACGGGCTCTTTCACCTCCGGAAAGTACCGACACCTTTTTCTCAACATCCTCACCACTGAACATGAAAGCTCCGAGAATATTACGCAGCCGGGTACGCATCTCGGGTGGAGAATAATGTTCCATCGTTTCCAACACCGTGATCTTGGAATCCAGCGTATCAGACTGGTTCTGTGCGTAATAACCCAGTGAGACGTTGTAGCCCAGTTCCTTCTCTCCGCTGGTATGTTGCAGTTCGTCTACGATAATCTTGGCGAGTGTGGTTTTCCCCTGACCGTTCTGACCGACAAAGGCTACCCGGTCACCACGATCAAGTTTCAGGTCGACCTTATCCAGGACCAACAAGTCACCGTATTTCTTGGAGAGATGTTTTACATTCACTACCACCTGGCCGGAACGCGGTGCCGGTGGAAAGCGAAGATTCATAGTAGCCGCATCAACATCTTCAATCTCGATCCGCTCGATCTTATCCAGTTGCTTTTGCATGGACTGCGCCATCTTGGTCTTGGTCGCCTTGGCCATAAAGCGGTTGATGGTCTTTTCCTTCTGTGCCAGCATGCGTTGTTGATTCTGATATGCTGCCATCTGCTTCTCCCGGCGATCGGCCCGCAGCTCCATGTACTTGCTGTAAGGTGCCTTGTAGTCATACACCTGCCCCAGCTCCACCTCCACCGTACGTTTGGTCACATTATCCAGGAATTGTTTATCGTGAGAAATGACGATGACGGCACCTGGATAATCCTGTAGGAAATTCTCCAGCCAGATAATGGATTCGATATCGAGGTGGTTGGTAGGTTCGTCCAGCAGCAGGAAATCCGGCTGACTGAGCAGCATCTTGGCCAATTCCACCCGCATCTGCCATCCCCCACTGAACTCGGTGGTCTGCCGGTCCATATCACTGTCTTTAAAGCCCAAACCCTTCAAGACCTTTTCTGCTTCCGCTACCGTAGACCCCCCTCCCAGAATATGGAGCCGGTGATTCAGGGAGTCCAGTTCTTCAAGCAGTTTATGGTAAGCGTCACTTTCGTAATCAGTGCGGTGTCCGATCTCTTCGGTCAGCTCTTCCAGCCGGGTTTCCAGACGCTGGATCTCTTCAAAGGCGGTCATGGCCTCGTCCATTACGGTACGACCACGAGGCAGTTCGATCTCCTGGTGCAAAAAGCCGAGTGTTGCGGATGAGGGCATGGAAACATTTCCTTCGTCGGGCCGGATATTACCGGCAATGATCTTCAACAGGGTAGATTTTCCGGCTCCGTTCCGGCCGACAAGGCCCACTTTATCCCTTTCTGCGATGACCAGATTTACCCGGTCAAACAAGGTCCGTTCTCCGTATTTCAGAGAAATATCATTCAGCGTGATCATGTAATTTCTAGATTAAGTCCGCAAAAATAGGAATTATTCGCGGTAGATGCCGGAGAGTTAAAGGCTGGAAGAAAAATTGCTCAGGCTTTTTCCAAAGTAAACCCAAAAGTAGAGCCCACATTGGGTGTACTGCGCACATTTATCGTTTGTTTATGAGCCTCTACAATGTGCTTTACAATAGACAAACCCAGACCGGAACCGCCCTGTGCCCGTGATCGGCTTTTGTCAACGCGGTAAAAGCGATCGAATACATGCAATAAATGATGATTGGGGATGCCGATTCCGTTATCGGCCACTTCGATCAGGATATTTTTATCCATATCATAAAAGCCCACCTTGGTCAGACCGTTTACATTGCCGTATTTAATGGAATTGTGTACCAGATTGGTCAGCACCTGACGAATGTATTCCCGGTCAGCCAGCACCTTATAGTTCTGAGAAGCACCCTCCTTAAACTCCAGAGAGATCTTCTTGTCCCGGGCTTTCATCTCCAGGTCTTCAAAGACTTCTTCTGTCAGTTCTTTAATATCAAAGGCCTGCATCTCGAGTACCAGATTCCCAGCTTCCAGGCGTGCAATAGCGCTCAGGTCTTCAACAATTGTGTAAAGACGGTCTACGTTCTTGGCCGCCTTCTTCAGAAAAGTCATATTGACTTTGTCATCATAAAGACCTCCATCCAGTAACGTATGGAGGTAGCCTTGGATGGTAAAGATGGGTGTTTTTAATTCGTGGGAAATATCTCCGACGAATTTACGACGATATTCCGCCCAGGCGCGGTAACGATCGAGCTGCTGTTGCTGCTGATCGGCCCATTCGTTAACTTCCCGTTCTACTTCCTCAATAATATTCTGATCCGCTTCAACTCCGGGAGCCTTTTCATCCGGTGAACGTTTGTGCCGATGAATAGTCTTATAGATGACCTTTACCTTGCGATAAATATACTTTTTCAGGTAGAAGAGATTGATCAGGTAGGCTCCCGTCAGAATAAAAACGCCAAGTATCACTGCTTCCACCAAGACTGGAAGATCCAGCAACCGGCTAACTGCAAAATGAAACACCAGGGCCATTAAACTGATGAATCCGGCGGAAGCCAACGCAATCTGCCTGGGTGTTGGATTTTTCAGGATGTTAAACATAAATTGTTAACCGCACCGGCCGGCCATGAATTGCGGACGGGCCCGTTTGAGGACGTTTATCAAAATTCAAATTTGTATCCAATTCCTTTGATCGTCTTGATGTATTTATCACCGATCTTTTCTCTCAATTTACGGATATGCACATCAATGGTACGATTGCCCACGATCACATCGGTGCCCCAAACCTTATTAAAGATCTCTTCCCGGGAAAACACCTTACCTGGCTTGGAGATCAATAAATTGATCAATTCGAATTCTTTCTTGGCCAGTTCGATAATCTCCTCTCCTTTCTGGATCGTAACCTTATCCCGGTCAATTACCAGATCTCCTACCTGTACGGTACGGGAATCGTCCTCCTGCGTTTCAGATCGGTCAGAACGTCGAAGCAGCGCCTTTACTCTGCTCAAAAAAACTCGGGGACGGATCGGTTTGGTAATGTAATCATCGCCTCCCACTTCCAACGCGGCAATCTGTGAATAGTCTTCTTCCCGGGCCGTCAGAAAAGCAATGAGCGTTTTGTCGAACTTGGTTTTATTACGCAGCTGCCGACATACTTCCACCCCATCCATTTTCGGCATCATAATGTCCAGGATAATAAGATCCGGATCTTCTCTTTCTGCCAGCATTAAACCTTCCTCTCCGTTGGAAGCCGTGAATACTTCATATCCTTCTTTATTCAGATTGTATTCAAGGAATTCCAATATATCCGGTTCGTCGTCAACGACTAAAATTTTCACGGTATCCATAAGGCACGTAGATTATTACGCATGATATTGAGCTAATGGTGCTCCATTATTCTATGCCTGATCGTTGCCGGGCAACATAAGGCATAGCAGCGCAAAAATAACAGAATGTGCCCTGCGCACCGGGGCCACCATATTAAATATTTGTTAAGTCAGTCCCGAAATACGGTACACTGTAAGCCCTGGAATTACTCACTCATATCAGGAATCCCCCGCGCTTCTGCCTCCAGGACGTTCAATTTATCCAGAATTTGTTCGTAGATCGCATTCAGGCGTTCCGGATCTTCCCGAAGGATATCCATACTTTTATCGAAGTCTTCCTTGCTTATACCATGTTCCCGAAAGATCATTCGGTAGTATACTTTGCCCACGGTATCCTGATCGGCTGCCGTCAGTTTATCCATCATGGCTTCAGCTACATGGACATCGATCAGTACATCGATGAGTTTGTCAGTTGCGAGTGGAATGGGTTCTACTTCTTCCCGGGCACAACCTGCGAATACGATCGCAAGCGAAAAAATGAATATTTCAAAATAGCGCGTCATATTTGATTGTTATATTTTTGGACGTTGGGATTTTGGGACGTTGGGACGTTGGGATTTTAGGATTTTGGGATAGCCCAGGCATCAAACTACACATTAAAAGCTCTTTACTGCCATCGATCCGTTTTTGTGTCATCCTTTGCATCAACGATTAAACTGTTTGGGATACCAAAAATGCAATACGCTTCCTGCTCCCCGCTCTACATCTTTCCACCGGTCGGCATCCAAGCTAATAGCTACGATCCCACAGGTCGGTACATTGTCGATCATTTCATCGGCAAAGTAGTTAGCTACTGTAGTGAAGGTCG
>JAGQXH010000437.1 GCA_020436695.1 Lewinella sp.
TCCTTTTGTTTCTCAGATACCTGATAAAGCCGAGGATCTTAGATCTTGTATAATCGACCTGCTGATGGAGTTGAACAACCTCTTCATTGGATAGATAATTTATGTCTTCCAGCAAGTAGATCATACTTTTCACCTCATTAGCGGAACTTTGCGCAAAATCTAAAAACCTTATGGTCTCCAAATTTGAGTAGCGTCCAAAGCCTTCAGCGACGTTATTCATAACTGATACACTTGCTCGTCTTAATTGATCTTTGGTACCCCAATCTTTCTTATTCTACCTCCACAATCATCTCAATCTCCACCGCAATATTCTGAGGCAGTGACCCCATACCCACCGCAGCTCTTGCGTGTTTGCCCTTGTCACCAAAAACCTCCACCATCAGGTCGGAGAAACCGTTGATCACCTTCGGATGGTCTGTGAAATCAGGAGCGGCATTTACCATTCCCAATACCTTTACGATCCTTTTTACCCGGTTCAGATCTCCGATCTCCGCTTTCAGGGCAGCCAGCTGTATTATGCCGGTAAGACGAGCAGCTTTGTATCCCTGCTCGATATCCAGATCGGCTCCCACTTTACCGGTGATATAACCGCCTTCCGGCTTGTTGGGCCCCTTTCCAGCCAAAAATATCAGATTGCCCGTGCGCACCGCATTGACATAATTAGCAACCGGAGGAGGTACTTCCGGCAGCGTGATACCCAGACTGGCTAATTTCCCTTCTACGTCATTGCCATCCTGCTGAGCCTTGGCTACCGGCATTTCTTCGGCAGCGGTTGAATTACCCGTATCACAAGAGGAAAATAGGAAAGCAAAAAGGAGTACAAAAAGGAAAGCCGAAATGGTTCTCATAAGTGGTGTTTTTATGATGATAGACAGAAGTCAGTTGGCTATTGCCGGAAATCCAACAGATGGGTTATTACATATCAATATTGGTGGAGCACAATTTCAGCCCCAGAGAGATCTGAGTGGAACTGCTCTCTGGGCCTCTCACATCACATGCTAAACCGCTGTGCTTCACAGATCGAAAAAAGAAAGTAAGTCGGCAATGCGTTCCCGCAGCTCTTTCCGGTCGACGATGAAATCGAGGAAACCGTGCTCCAGCAGGAATTCTGAGGTCTGGAAATCTTCCGGCAGATCCTTTTTGATGGTTTCCTTGATCACCCGGGGACCGGCAAATCCGATCAGCGCTTCCGGTTCGGCAAAATTGATATCGCCCAGCATGGCGAAAGAAGCGGTCACGCCACCGGTAGTCGGATCTGTCAATAAAGAGAAGAACGGGATCTGCTCTTTGGCCAGTTGACTGAGCTTGGCCGAGGTTTTGGCCATTTGCATCAGAGAATAGGCAGATTCCATCATGCGCGCGCCGCCGGTCTTGGAGATGATCAGCAAAGGCGTTCTGGTTTCGCGGCAGTGATCGATAGCCAGGGCGATCTTCTGACCTACCACCGACCCCATTGACCCGCCGATAAAGGTAAAGTCCATGGCTGCGATCACCAGCGGTTTGCGATTCACTTTACCTTTGGCCACCGAGATGGCTTCGGTCAGGCCGGTTTTCTTATAGGCCTCGTCCAGACGCTTGTGATAAGGTTTGAGATCCACAAAGGTGAGCATATCCTTTGATCTCAGGTCGGTGAAGAGCTCTTCGTAGACCCCGTCGAAAATAAGTTGAAAATAATCTTCGGAACCGATCCGCACGTGGTAGTTGCACTGCGGGCATTTCAGGAAATTCTCCTTGAGTTCCTTCATTGTGCTGGTCTCTTTGCACCGCTTACACTTATACCACAAGCCCTCAGGAGCTTCCTTTTTATTTCTAGTTGCCGTTTGTATTCCGTCCTTGAGTCGTTTGAACCACCCCATGTATGCTGTTCATTTTGCTATCAAAGACTGCGTAGATAGCTTTAATGATGTAGATATTTCGAAGCAAAATTAAGAATACGGCAGAGATATTTGGCAGTAAAATTCTAACAATTTAGTTATTCACCCCGTCTAAGGTTCCTTTAAGCCTTTAAATTCGGGCAGTTTATCACTTCTGAGTGTATCTGAAATTTTTCACGGTGTTGACAAAAGTCCGCACTTTTTCCACTTCCATATCCGGATAGAGGCCATGTCCCAGATTGACAATATGCCGGCCGTTGAAAGCCTCGATCATTTTCCCGGTTGCCCGGACGATCTGCTCATGATCCGCATACAACTGGCAGGGATCAAGATTGCCCTGTAGCACTTTATCACCGACGCGGGAGCGGGCAAAATCCGGTTCTGTGTTCCAGTCCAGTCCGATCACATTGCAGTCGGTTGCAGCCAGCTGATCCAGAGCAAACCAGGCATTCTTGGCAAAAAGCGTTACCGGCGTGTTGGTAGCGGTAGCAATGGCCGCAGTGATGCGATGGAGATATGGCACGGCAAATTCGCCGTACTGCGCCGGACTCAGAATACCTGCCCAGGAATCGAATAACTGGATGAGATCGGCACCGTGCCGGATCTTATTCAATAAATAGCCGGTCGTTGCCCGGGTGATCTTATCGAGCAGCAAATGAGCCAGTTCCGGTTCGCTGTAAAGGAAATGCTTGGCACGGGAGAAAGTCTTACTTCCCGATCCTTCCACCATATAAGCCAGGATGGTCCACGGAGCGCCGGCAAAGCCGATGAGCGGTACCCGGCCGTCGAGTACTTTTTTGGTGGCATCCAGGGCATCGTAAACGTATTGCAGTTGCGCCGCCGCATCATCATCGGTAAGCAGGCCTTCGATATCTGCCCGCGAGCGTATTGTCTGCGGAAAGATCGGCCCCCGCTTTTCCACCATTTCATAGGTCAGCCCCATCGCTTCCGGTATCACCAGGATATCCGAAAAGATGATGGCCGCATCTACCTCCCATTCATCGATGGGCTGTACTGTGACCTCGGCGGCCAATTGTGGGGTTTCCACCAATTCCTTGAAACCCGAAAGCTTTGCCCGCAAGGCCCGATACTGCGGCAGTACCCGCCCGGCCTGTCGCATCAACCAGACCGGTGGTCTTTCCACCCGCTCGCCCCGGGCGGTCCGTATTAGAAGATCATTCTGCAATTTCATGCAGCAATATTAGCAGTTTCCCGGCTCATGCCACAATGCAGGAAAGGCTTTGACCCAATTTTTACAATCCGTTCTGTGTTGATCCATCAATGTGCCTAAATTTGCATATTTTGGGCTTTTGAACAGCTAAAAGTCAGTAGTTAGCAGTCGGTAGTCGATAGTCTATAATGAGGTCATTCAGGGACTGCCGACTATCGACTCACTACTTCAAGACCAGTAAACCCATATTCTATGAAAAAACTCGCCTTACATTGGCAAATACTGATCGGCATGGTTGCCGGTATCATTTTCGGACTGATCGCTTCGCAGTTTTCCTGGAACCAGTTCGTGATCGATTGGATCAAGCCTTTCGGTACTATTTTCATCAATGCCCTAAAACTCATTGCCATCCCGCTGATCGTAGCTTCCCTGATTAAAGGAGTAAGCGATCTGCAGGATATTTCCAAACTCTCGAAGATGGGCGGTCGCACTATCGGCACTTATATCATTACTACAGTGATCGCGGTATCCCTGGGTCTGGTCATTGTCAACCTGTTCAGTCCCGGAAAACTGATCGAAGAGGAAACCCGCCTGGAACTGATGGAGACCTACGGTGGAGAGGCCGCCCAAAGACAGGAAGCTGCCGCGCAGCAAAGGGGACAGGGTCCCTTGCAACCTTTAGTGGATATTGTACCGGATAACATCATCGGCGCCGCTACCGATAATGGGAATATGCTGCAGGTCATCTTTTTCGTGATCTTTTTCGGGATCGGTCTGATCCTGATCCCCGAAGAACAGGCCCGACCGGTCAAAGCCTTTTTCGACGGTCTCAATGAAGTCATTCTAAAGCTGATAGACCTCATTATGCTCGGTGCGCCCTATGGCGTGTTCGCCCTCCTGGCGGCCCTCGTCGTGGAATCGCCCAGCACCGACCTGTTTGCAGCCCTGATCGGATATGCGCTCTGTGTATTGCTCGGCCTGGCCATTATGATCTTCCTATTTTATCCTTTCCTGGTTCGCCTTTTTACCGGGCGCAGTTACAGCTATTTTTTCAAGGGGATCTCTCCGGCTCAGTTGCTGGCCTTCTCCACCAGTTCGAGTGCCGCAACCCTGCCGGTAACCATGGAAAGAGTGCAGGAGCATCTGGGGGTGGAGGAAGAAGTGGCCAGTTTTGTGTTGCCCATCGGCGCTACGATCAATATGGACGGAACCAGTCTTTACCAGGCAGTGGCTGCAGTATTCATTGCTCAGGCTTTTAATATGGATCTGAGCCTTGGTACTCAACTGGGCATTATTGTCACTGCCACCCTGGCATCCATCGGTTCGGCTGCCGTACCCGGTGCGGGTATGGTCATGCTGGTCATCGTACTGGGGCAGGCCGGTATCCCGGAAGCAGGTCTGGCCCTGATCTTTGCCATAGACCGGCCATTGGACATGTGCCGCACGGTAGTGAACGTTACGGGTGATGCCACTGTTTCCATGCTGGTTGCCAAGAGTGTGGATAAACTCGGCCCTCCACATGTTAAGGAATGGGACGATAACTATCCGAAAGATAAAGATGGTGAATAGATAACCAACTCGCTTTGCGGTAGCCGGTTTCCCTCAGGGTGCTGTCTGCTGCGAACCGTTCACGGTATACCGGCTAACATTTGAAACAAATTCTAACCAAAATCGTATTCGTAAATATATGAGCCAAGAGAGATTGGGTATAGGTTCCCGGGTCAAACATCCTGCTTACGGAGACGGTGCCGTTATTCGCCTGCATAAAGCAGCCTATGAATGCTGTTTCATGCTCTACGGTATCAAACATGTAGGACTGGATTACGACAAGTGGGAAATCGTGGAGGCCCTGCCGGCAGCCGAGGAAGTCAGTTTTTCGGCAGCAGAAAAATCCCTGATCAAGATCCTGCGAAACTTTTCCGATATCACCGAGGAAGTTCCACTGGGTGACCGCTGGCAGGGAGGAATAATGATCCTGCAACCGGATGATGATAGCCTCAAGCCCAAAGAGATCCCCATTGAAACTTTTTTCCACAAGATCGTTATGGTAAGGGACCGCCTCCGCGTAATGGAACAAAGGATCAACAGCAGTGACCTCAATGACGAAGAAAAGGTCAATCTACAACAGTATATTACGAGAATTTACGGCAGCTTAACTACTTTCAACGTACTTTTCAAACACAAAGAAGATAGCTTTGTGGGGGAGAAATCGTAAGTCACCGATCGTAAGTCGTTCAGTTGATGTCCGGCTGATAAGAACACTGACTTACCGGCTTACGACCTATTTACCCAAAACCGATTGCTTCTATGTTGTATAGACCTTTCCCGGTACTTGCTTTTTTATTGGTATGCCTATCCGGGTGTTTTGTGATCGATAATCAATTTACCGGTCTTCCACCGGGTCCCTGGCGCGGTGTGCTGGAGCTGGATCCCAGCAATGTAACACCCAACCCCAAGGGCCAGCCTTTGCCGGAAAAACTCAACCTTAAGTTTGAGGAAGTGTCCGGTGGCGAATTGCCCTTTAATTTTGAAGTGATCTACGATAGTGAGACCGAGTTCCACATCGAGATCATCAACGGGGAGGAACGCATCCGGGTAGACGATATTGTTATGGGACGCGATCCTCAGACTGCAAAGGATACCGTACTGATCAATTTCCCGATCTTCGATTCCTTTTTTAGAGGTGTTTACGAAGAAGATGTAATCGAAGGGACCTGGGTAGTGAAAAACCGGGAGAATTACAGCATCCCATTCGTGGCTCATTTTGGTCAGGCACATCGCTTTACTACGCTGCGCAAAACACCGGTAATGAATGTGAGCGGCCAATGGAAAGCCATGTTCGAGCTGGAAACCGATACGCCTTTCCCGGCTATCGGAGAATTCCAACAGGATGGAAATCATCTGCTGGGCACCTTCAGGACGGAGACCGGAGACTATCGCTATCTGGAAGGGACGGTACAGGCCGATAAGCTTTATCTGTCCTGTTTCGACGGCAGTCACGCTTTTTTGTTTGAAGGTAAGATCCAAGCGGACAGTACCATACTGGGGATCTTTCGTTCCGGCACGCATTATCAGACATTATGGGAAGCGGAACGAGACCCAACTTTTGAACTGACTGACCCGGATTCGCTGACTTTTCTCAAGGAGGGCTACGAAGAATTGAGCTTTAGCTTCCCGGATCAGGACGGGAATATAATATCTCTGGACGACGAACGTTTTGAGGGTAAGGCCAAGGTCATTCAGATCACGGGGACCTGGTGCCCCAATTGCCGGGATGAGACCAGATTTCTGATTGACTTTGTAAAGAACAATCCTTCAGATGACATCCAGGTCATAGCGCTATCCTTTGAAAAATACCAAGATGAAGCAGAAGGATTAAGAGCCATCAGGACTTACCGGGATAAGATGCAGTTGCCCTACCCAATACTATACGCCGGATATTATGATCCGGAATCGGCCGCTGCGGCGCTGCCTGCCCTGGATCATATAATGTCCTATCCGACCATGATCTTTTTAGATCAAAATAACCGGGTACTAAAAATACACACTGGATTTAATGGTCCAGCCACCAGCAAATACGATGAATTTATAGCTGATTTCAATAAAACGGTACAATCCCTACAGATCGCACAAGAGCGATGAAATTTTTAAAACCAAGTGTAATACTCAAGTCATGGAACAACAACATATTGCATTAGCCTATTGCATCGATAATATCCAGCTGGCTGAACAGATCGCGCAGGAATTATCTTCAGCAGGGCATGCTCCCCAGCACTACTATGGCTCCAAAAAAAGTCCTGACAAACCACTGTTCGAACAACTCCGCAGCCACAGCGGCCAGATCTTGCTGTTAATCACCGACAACTTCCTCAGATCGAGCCAGTGTATGGCCGGCGGCCGCGAATTCATGCAGGATAATCGCGATATCGTCATGCCGATCGTAGCCGAAGGTATCCGTCAGGATGAATCGCACAACGTTTATCCTGTACCTACGCAATTTGAACGCATCAGCGATATCATCCAATATATCAATTATTGGCAGGACCAGTATCTGGATCTGCGCCGGCAGAAGCGGGAGCTCGAAGACGAGATCGACGAAACTACTTTTAATGAGCACCTGCGTACGGTGAGAGCGATCAGTGGAGAAACCAGCGAATTTCTCCGCCTGCTGCGCAATGCTGAATACGTTACCCTGGAAGAACTGGAGGAAAGTCACTACGAGTCCGTTTTCCGTTTTATCGGCGACATGAAAGC
>JAGQXH010000438.1 GCA_020436695.1 Lewinella sp.
ATGAGTTACGGGCAGACGAATGAATTGGGGTATTATGGGGTAGAAGGGCGGGTGCATATTCACGATCTGCAGGCTACGATCCTCCATTGCCTAGGATTGGACCACGAACGGCTTACTTACCACTTTCAGGGACGAAATTTCCGGCTGACCGATGTGCACGGTGAGGTGGTAAAGGATATTTTGGCCTAGGGGATTAATACATTGTCGACAAAATTCTTTAAAACCAAGATTTAGCGAACGGATTCTCCAACATTCGATTTGATATTCCATGGTTCCATTGCTTCATTGATATGACAGCCATGGAACCATGTAGCATCGAATCGCCGATAGGGAATCCGTCCGTTCAATTCTTGTGTTACATAATTTTATTGACAATGTAATGAATTACCCTTTCCAAAGAAGCACTGCATACTACAAGGTGCGGACTTTTACGATAACGAAGCTGGACTTGGCGGGATAAAGCAAAAGCCGTAGTTTTAAGGTACATCATGTTACATCCCTAAGATCCAGAATATGAGATTACTAAACACACCGTTAGGATCGATCATCTTGATCCCTTTCCTGTTATTTGTTGCGGAATCCAACTTCGCCCAGGTGTATGTCAATCGGTCAGCCACCGGAGCCAATGACGGTACTTCCTGGACCAATGCCTTTGTAGATCTGCAAACTGCATTAACCCTCACGGCGAGCGGCGAGATCTGGGTAGCTGCGGGTACCTACCGGCCGGTTGCCTGCAATCCCTGCCTGGAGGTAGAGAAAGAAATGGCTTTTCGCCCCCAGCCCAATGTACAGTTGTACGGAGGTTTTGCGGGAAACGAGATCAGCCGGGATCAACGCGACTGGAATACCAACCAGACCATACTCAGTGGAGATATTGGGGTGCAGGGCGATAGCCTCGATAATGTGTACAGCGTCATCATTGCGGAAAATTCCACGTCCAATGCCGTATTGGACGGTTTCATCATTGAAGAAGGCAATGGAGATGGTTCCTTTGGTTTTGCCAATGGTGGTGGTCTGCTCCTGGACGCCAATCCCGGAGGAACGGCCGATATGCAGATACGTAACTGTACTTTTCGAAATAATTACGCGGGCGGCGGTGGCGCAATCTCCATCGATTGTGTGTTGGGTGGGCAGAGCCGGGCCGTCATACGGGATTGTATTTTTGAGGGGAATACGGCTTCTCTACGGGTAGTGAGTTCTGGGGCGGCCATCCAGATGTACGGCAATTCCGCGGCACAGATTGAACCGCAGATCATTAACTGTATTTTCCGCAACAATTACAGCGGTAGCCTGGGTGGCGCCATTGCCGGTGTACCTACCGGAGCGAATACCCTGCTGGCGCCCCGGATCGACAGTTGTTTATTTGAAAATAATCTGGCCGATAGCCGGGGTGGAGCATTGCTGTTCCGTATGGCCTCTTTCGGCAACTCTACCATTCAGGTACGCAACTGCCGGTTCATTGGTAATGAATGTGGAAGCCAGGGCGGAGCCGTATATATGGACAGCCGCTTTGACAATCTATCGGACGACCTTTTTCTAAATTGCCTTTTTCGGGAAAACCATGCACTGGGAACCGATACACTGAATGATGCGGAAGGCGGTGCAATATTCCTGAGAGGTTCCCAGAACGGCACCCGCCGGCAGCAACTCATCAATTGTCTTTTTGATCGCAACACAGCAGCTGACCGGGGCGGGGCTATCACCACAACTTCGTTCTTTTCTTCTGAAGGCATCTGTTGGACTGATCTGATCAACTGTACTTTCTACGGGAATTTTAGCCCGGGAGAGGGTGGCGCAGTCTATACGGACGGGCAGCAGGGACAAAATAGTTTTTTGGCTTCCAACTGTATTTTCTGGCGGGATTCGGCCTCGGTGAGCGGTTCGGAAATCCGGAATTTGGGAGCCGATGTGACGGTTTCATCTTCCGATGTCGATGGCGGTTTACCGGGTGGGATCAGTAACGGCGGTAATAACCTGGATCTGGACCCGCAATTTGCCGATCCGGAAAACGGCGATCTGCATCTGCTGGCCTGCTCTCCACTTATTGATCGGGGGGATAATACCGTATTGCCCGGAGCCGTACAGACCGATCTGGATGGAGACAATCGCATTCATGCAGCAACAGTGGATATAGGGGCTTATGAGATTGGTGTGATCTACGTTAACCAAACTGCCAGTGGAGTGAATACCGGCCGTGCGTGGGCGGATGCTTTCACGGACCTCCAGGATGCGCTGGCAGTGGCCGGAGCCGGAGATCAGATCTGGGTAGCCCGGGGCACTTATCTACCGGTTACCTGTAATCCCTGCGCGTCGGAAGATATGGAGCAGGCCTTCCGTCTGGTTAATCATACCGAATTGTACGGAGGCTTTGCCGGAACGGAAACCCTGCTGGAACAACGCAACTGGACGGCTAATCCCACTATTCTAAGTGGCGACATTGGGCAAACTGCCGATAGTACCGATAATGTGTTCAGTGTACTGATCGGCGAAAATCTGAGTGATAAGACGATCCTCGATGGATTCATTATTGAAGAGGGCAATGGTGACGGCTCCTTTGGTTTTGCCAATGGTGGCGGCCTGTTGCTGGATGCCAATCCCGGAGGGATCGCCGATATTATCATTCGTAACTGCACCTTCCGAAATAACTATGCCGGTGGCGGTGGTGCCATTTCCATTGATTGCGTGTTGGGTGGGCGGAGTAAAGCGCAGATCCGCGATTGCATTTTTGAAGGAAATACTGCTTCCCTGCGGGTGGTCAGTTCGGGGGCAGCGATCCAGATGTACGGTAATTCCGGAGCGCAAATAAGGCCGGAGATCATCAACTGTACTTTCCGGAACAACTACAGCGGAAGTCTGGGCGGTGCCATTGCCGGGGTTCCTACCGGAGCAAATACCTTGCTGGCACCACTCATCGATAGTTGTTTGTTTGAAAATAACCGTGCAGACAGCAGGGGCGGGGCTATGCTTTTTCGAATGGCTTCCTTCGGTACTTCCAATGTTGTGATCCGCAACAGTCAGTTTAATAACAACGAATGCGGAGGTCAGGGCGGAGCCATGTACTTTGACAGTCGTTTTGATAACGTGGCGAACGATACCATTATCAATTGTGTGTTCCGTCAAAACCGTACGCTGGGTACCGATGCCCTGAATGACAGTGAAGGAGGCGCCTTATTTTTCAGAGGCTCCCAGAACGGCACCCGCAACCAGCAGTTGGTCAACTGTGTCTTCGACCGCAACTCAGCGGTGGATCGGGGAGGGGCCATCGCTACCACTTCATTCTTCAGCTCGGAGGGGACCTGCTTCGCAGATCTGATCAACTGTACCTTCTTTGGGAATACCACCGATGGAGATGGGGGGGCGATCCATACTTACGGTCAACAGGGGCAGAACAACATGACGGTAACAAATAGCATCTTTTGGGAAGATGCGGCAACAGGGAGTGGGCCGGAATTATTTAATGATGGTGCAGGGGTTGTGCTGGCCTATTGTGATGTGGCAGGAGGCTTACCCGATGGCATTAACGATGGCGGAAATAATGTGGATGTCGATCCACAATTTGTAAATGCAGCCGGTGGTGATCTCCACTTAGGTCCCTGCTCTCCGCTGATCAATACGGGGCTAAACACCGCGTTGCCTACTGACCTGACCGATCTGGATGGAGATGATGACCTTACCGAAATCATCGATGTGGATGTAGACGGCCTTCCACGAATATTTGAGGGAACCGTTGATCCCGGAGCCTATGAATGGGACGGTAGTGGAAATGCCATGACGATCAATAGCGTGATCAGGGATGAGAGCTGTGGAGGACAATGCGATGGGGAAGCACTCATTCTCCCGGACGGAGGTACGCCCGGCTACGTTTTTTCCTGGTCTAACGGACAAAATACACCCAGATTGCAGGGCGTTTGTGCCGGTACCTATTACGTGACCATCATGGACTCCGGTACCTGTATGGTGAAGGATTCGGTAGTGATTGCCGCTGGCAATACATTTTCTTTGGAAGTAAGCGCCGATACCACTATTTGTCAGGGCGAGTCGGTCCAGATAACGGCCAGTGCCGCGGGCGGTTCCGGCAATTTTAGTTTCAACTGGGATAATGGTCTGGGAGCAGGTGCTGTCCAGACCGTCAATCCGGAGGAAACCACTGTTTACAAAGTAACGGCTTTAGATAATAATATCTGCGCCCAGGAAGCTCAGGTGACTATTACTGTGAATCCACTTCCGACGCCGACCATATCCGGAGAACTAAGCTTTTGCCCGGGTAGTAGTACCTTACTGAACGGTGGTGCTGATTATGCTTCATATCAGTGGTCGACCGGAGAAGAGACCTCGCAGATTAGCGTGTCCACCGCGGGAATATACAGCGTAACAGTCACGGATGCCAATGGCTGTGAAGGCAATGCGGAAGTGACAGTGGAAGAATCAGAGGCCATAAGTCCGGAAATTTTGGGTTCGGCCACTTTCTGTCCGGGTAGTAGCACTTTGTTGGATGGTGGCGCAGATTACGCGAGCCATCAGTGGTCGACCGGAGCAACAGAGCAGACGCTTGAAGTCAGTGTTGCCGGAACTTATAGCTTGACGGTGACGGATGCAGCCGGATGCAGTGGCAGCGCTTCAATTGAGGTGACTGAGAATGCTGTTCTTACGCCGGTCATCAGTGGCGAGTTGAATTTCTGCCCTGGAACGAGCACTACGCTGGATGCGGGAGCTTTTGATAGTTATATATGGTCCACCGGAGCAACGACCTCGCAGATCAGCGTATCCACTGCGGGGATCTACAGCGTAACGGTCACGGATGCCAACGGCTGCGAGGGTATCGCCGAAGTTACGGTGGAAGAATCGGAGGCCTTAAGCCCGGAAATTTTGGGTTCGGCTACTTTTTGTCCGGGCAGTAGCACATTATTGGATGGCGGAGCGGATTACGCGAGCTATCAGTGGTCAACCGGCTCAACGGAGCAGACGCTGGAGGTCAGTGTTGCCGGAAACTATGAGCTAACGGTAACGGATATTGCTGGCTGTAGTGGCAATGCTTCGATTGAAGTAACGGAAAATGCCAGCCTTACCCCGACGATCAGCGGCGAATTGAGTTTATGTCCGGGGGGTAGCACGCTATTAGATGCCGGTTCTTTTGATACTTATTTGTGGTCTACCGGAGCAACGACGGCACAGATCAGCGTCAATGAAGCCGGTACTTACAGTGTAAGCGTCACCGATGCCGGTGGTTGTGAAGGCACTGCTGAAGTGAGTGTGGAAATAGCAGCTCCACTCAGTCCGGAGATACTGGGTAACAATACGTTCTGCTCAGACAGTAGTACAATCCTGGATGGCGGTTCGGGCTATGCTTCCTATCAGTGGTCGACAGGGGCCGGTGAACAAAGCATTGAAGTATCGGAATCCGGCGTTTACAGTCTGACCGTAACGGATGCAGCCGGATGCTCCGGAACTGCGTTTGTTGAGGTCGGAGAGATCATTTTTATACCTTTTGCGATCGAAGGAACACTAAGTCTATGTCCGGGAACTACCACCACGTTGAACGCCGGTGATTATTCAGCTTACCAGTGGTCAACCGGAGCAACGACGGCGCAGATCACCGTAAGTGAAGCCGGTACGTATCGCGTTACGGTTACCGATGGAGTGACGGGGTGCTCAGACTATGCAGAGGCAACGGTGGAAGAAGGGCAGTCTCTTGATCTGGAAATTTCCGGTTCCGGGATAATATGCCCGGGAGAAAATACCCTATTGGACGGAGGAGCGGGGTATTCGACTTATCAATGGTCCACAGGGGCCACGAGCCAGAGTATTTCTGTGGCGGAGCCGGGAAACTATAGCCTGACCGTAACTAATGAACCGGGTTGTACCGGTACAGATACCCTACAGATCCAGCTGCCTCTGCCGGCAATGGCCGGACCCGACATTTTCACTTGTTTTGATACTACGGAGGTATCGGCCCTGCTTGCTGAAGGTACGTTCGGTACCTGGTCTGCCGTTACTTCCGGTATAAGCATTAATGACCCCGCTGCCAATGCAGCAACAGTCTCCGGCATATTAGATGAGGCCACTCTGCTCTGGACCATATCTACTGAAAATTGCCCCGATTATAGTACGGATACCTTAAAGATTTTTCGCCAGGAGGGCCCTGTTGCCGTAGATGACCATCTGACTGTACCTCCGCAGATAGCTGATGCCAGCATTAATGTCATTGCCAACGACCTCTTCTCTCTGGCTGATGACTGGTCGGTATATATTGTTACGGAACCTGATCTGGGGGTGGTTGATCGCCTGGAGGATGGCATCCTCTACTACAATGCACCGGTAGGGATCGCCGGTACAACCGAACTGACCTACGAACTCTGCGTACAGGGCTGCGGCTGTGCCGAAGGAACAGTTACCATCGAAGTGATGCAGGAGGAAGTGACCGATGAAGTTGTCGCAAACGCCATCACACCCAACGGCGACGGCCTGAACGATTATTTCATTTTTGATATTATCGCCAATTCCACACCAGAAGAATTACCGGATAATGAACTGATCATTTTCAATCGGTGGGGAGATATCGTCTTCCGTCAGGAAAATTATTACAACGACTGGAGTGGCACCAACCAGAATGGACAATTGTTACCAGAAGCGACTTACTATTACGTTCTTCGGTTGAATATTGGTGAAGGAGCGATCATTAAGGGGGATGTGACGGTGATTCGATAGTTTAATACTCCCGCTCCCCAAACAACAGACTACCGATCCGCACCATAGTACTGCCTTCTTCCAGCGCAAGGGGATAGTCGCTGGACATACCCATGGAAATCTCTTTGAAATACATGGCATCTGGGAAGCATTCAGCTTTGAGCGCATCGAATATAGCTTTGAGGTGACCGAATTCTCTGCGCACCTGAGCTTCATCCTCCGTGTAGGTAGCCATACCCATGACACCGGCGATGCGGATATTTTCCATACTGCGATAGGCTTCGGATTGCAGCAACTCCCGGGCTTCCGTTAGATCCAAGCCGAATTTCGTGTCCTCTTCGGCAATATGGAACTGCAACAGGCAGTCAATACAGCGCCCATCATGGCCGGCCCGCTTGTCGATCTCTTTTAAAACCTTGATGCTGTCTACCGCGTGGATGAGATGCACGAAAGGGGTGAGGTACTTGACCTTATTGGTCTGCAGGTGGCCGATGAAGTGCCAGCGGATGTCCTGTGGCAATTGACCCTGTTTATCTACCAGTTCCTGCACTTTATTCTCGCCGAAGTCGCGCTGGCCCTGATCGTATAGATCCTGGATCATAGGGACAGGGTG
>JAGQXH010000439.1 GCA_020436695.1 Lewinella sp.
AAAGTACCGAAAATATAGTCCCACAGGGGCGTCGATACCCCATACAGCACATCGTCATGATCGGCATAGTGGTGAATGGCGTGATTGATCCATAATGCTTTCAGGAAGTTGTTCGGCATTTTGAACATGTGCACCATATAGTGTACCAGCAAGTACATCGCATAACCTACCATGAATCCGGCCAGGAAGGCAAAGGCATACTGATTTAGGATCAGTTTAAAAATGATCAGCAATACCGTCCCGATGGTGACTGCCAGTAGCGGCGGCATAGCCAGTCGTTGCTTGTCCTTTGGATAAGCATGATGATGACCGTGAATGGTATAAGTGAATTCCTGATATTTATCGGTAGCATCTTCGGGAGGATGATACAGCCAGCGGTGCATGGCGTACTCCACAAAAGTGAACACAAAAATTCCGGCAAAAAATAACCCGACAATAGTCCAGTTGCTCAGTTCGGTCGCTACTTTGGAATAGTACAACAGACCAGCTGCGTAGAGAAAGAAAAGAGTGACCGGAATGGCGGTATGGGTACGGGTCAGACGGTTCAATAGTTTATTTTCGAACAGATCTGACGGTCCTGCCTCATTTGATACAAATTTGGGCGCTTTGGCTCGACTCATAAGTGGCATTTTTTAGAGTAAAGTGGATTGTGGTTTTCTCTTAACAGTCATTTGCATCGGCCGGCCGGCATGTTTAAAGATCCGGACTTCCTCATAAGGGATGCAGCATCTGCGGCAATCCCCCTATGGTTTATTTGCGGGATAAAATTAAATTTTCAGGGTCTGGCGCAAATAGCGGGAATATTTCCGCTTATATACTTTATAGATCCGCTTGAAATTTCGGTAGCGATAGGAATAACTGGAAGGATCAAAACTATCCTCTTTGAGGAAACCCTGCTCCTGCATCCATTCATCGCTGAATATCTTGCCGAGATAGCGGCTGCCGTGATCGGAAAAAAGTGCTACCACCACGTCGGTCGGTTTCAGCTGATGCTTGATCTTGAAGACCGCTTCCATGGCTGAACCACTGGAATACCCCACCATCAGCCCTTCTTTTTTGGCCAGATCGCGGGCGCGGAAAGCACTATTGCGGTCGGTTACCTTCACGAAGTCATCGATGAGGTCAAAGCTGACGTTGTCCGGAATGATGGTTTTTCCCAGTCCTTCCACTTTATAGGGGTGGATCTCGTTCTTGTCGAAAATACCGGTAGCCCAGTATTTTCCCAGCACGGAACCGTAGGCATCCACGCCGATAATGCGGATGTCCGGGTTCATTTCTTTCAGATAACGGGCCGTACCGGAGAGCGTTCCGCCGGTACCGCAGCAACAAACATAATGGGTGACCTTACCACCGGTCTGCTTCCAGATCTCCGGACCGGTAGTGTGATAATGGGCCATTTGATTGTTGAGGTTGAAATTTTGGGCCAGATAATAGGAATTCGGGATGTCTCTGGCCAGACTTTCCGCCCGTGAATAGTAGGAGCGCGGGTCTTCCGGTTCGGCATCGGCCGGACAGATGACTACTTCAGCACCCATAGAACGCAGCATAGCCAGTTTTTCCGGAGAAGCTTTACTCGTCACGGTCAACACGCACTTGTAGCCTTTCAGCGCACAGATCATGGCCAGACTAAAGCCGGTATTGCCCGAAGTGGCCTCTACAATGGTAGCCCCCGGCTTGATCTTACCTTCTTTCTCAGCCTGTTCCACCATATATAAGGCAATCCGGTCTTTGGCCGATTGACCGGGATTAAAACTTTCAACTTTACCGAAAACGGTGGCTGGAATTTCTTCGCCTGCTATTCGGTCGAGTTTGATGAGTGGCGTATCACCGATGGTTGCCAGAACATTATCAAAATACTGCATAGTTAAGATATTTCGTTGCTACTTGCTTTGGCCTAAGTTTTCGAACCTTGGGTTCATGAGTGCAGCATCAAAAACCGGAAAGAATACGGGCGATCAGTGAGATTTGTAAAAAGGACTTTATCGTTTTTGGGAAAAGAAATTTTTGAATCAACTCGAGTGCCTAATGTATCGAAAAAAACTATTTTTGCTAGCCTGTTTTGATTTTGAAAGCCCTTAATTCCAGCTGCAATATTACTAACGAAAAGCCGAAAATAAAAGATTTAGATGCCTAAAGAAGTATGCAGCTAGGCTAAGTTGCTGATTTTTAAACAATTATTCTAAAAATACTTGGACCCGTATGCCCGAGAAGAATGTGCGCATAAAAGTCCGGCTGATTTTATATGATCGGGGAAACATTTTGCTACTCAAACAGACCAAGCCCAACGGGGGAAACTATAGTCTGGTGGGAGGTAATATTGACGAAGGCGAATATGCCAAAGATGCCCTAATCCGTGAAAGTTTTGAGGAAGCCGGAATTACCCTGGAGGCGCGGGATCTGGAACTGGTCCATGTCTTACAGAAAAATACTTCCAGGGAGCAACGCCTCGTGCTTTATTTTAAGGCTATCCGCTGGTCGGGGAAAGCGCGTTCGCGGGAGCGCGACAAGTTTAAATCTGCGGAGTGGTTTGATGTCGATAGATTGCCCAAAAATCTTACAGCTACCGTTAAACATGTGATGCGCGAATATCGCAGAGGGACACGTTACTCCGAAATAAGGGGCAAGAAGAAATAAAGGACCTACCAGAATAGGTCAACCTATGTACCGATCAGTATTTAACCAGTTTTACCGTAGCGCTGGGACGAACGCGCCTGATGTCCTTTTTCTTGCTGCAATCCTTTTTCTCCTGATTTTTACAGCTCAGTCTCTGCGCCGGTTCCTTATCTCCTTGTGCTTGTTCGGCAGACCGCAAAGTGGCTTCTACGTGAGTCGCCGTTTCCGGAAAAGTATTGATGTAGGTCTCCGTTACCTGATCGAGGTCTACATCCCGATAGTAGAAAAACTCCTGATCGGTAGTAGTTGCGCGTGGGCTTTGATTGATCCGCTTGGTTGTTTTTGGACAGGGTTTCTTGATTGAAGCGGTTTTGTCCAACACGTCAGGAGTCGTATTTAATGCCAGTACTTCATTGGTGCATTTGCCTTTGGTAGTTTGCGCCAACGCTGAATGGGAGCAAAGGGATATAATAAGGAAACAACCGAATACCGTCGACAGTAAGGCTATTCTTTTCATATTGAAAGCTGAGATTTTAATAAGTGACGGAGAAAAAATAAGCGCTTATTTCACCAGCTAAGATAATGAAGATTCCATCCATGTTTGTTATAAAAACCTTAAGAATATCTTAAAAACAAAATACATTAACAGTGGTAGATGCTGGCGACGGACTCCTGTTAGACGAAAAAAAAGGCACCTGGCTTCCCCCAAAGCCAGATGCTCCAAAACAATAAATACAAATTACAACCTTAACATAGGGTGAATATGTTACGGATGCATATGGATATGATCAGGACATAAATTCGCTTACCGACTTGTGCTTCTGTTTACGGGGGTAGGAAAATAAATTTGTTTCATGCAAGGGGCGTGTATTAAGTCGGTGTCGAACGACTAGTAGTTTTGGAAACCTTACTGGCCGGAATGAATCGGACCATTGAGTTCTCTATGTGCCGTTAGTTACTGGCTGTCCTTAATTCGTAGTGTTATTATTTGATATGATGGTAAGACCTGGATTTCCGGAAATAAGCCGGGAAATCGTTGAAATGTTGATTAGCAGTGTCTCATATTACCCGGACTTGCGCTCCAGGGCAGTTAGTTGATTGGATCTTTGATTTAACCGGATTGACCGTATTCCTGGTGTTCTCCGATTGATGATAACAAAGAAAGAGCAAAATAAATGACGAAACTATCTAATCTGATAAGAAAGAAGATATGGGGAAATTTTATATAAATTTTAGTTAGAGTAGATTCAATTCAGACCAGCTTCAGATAATCAGCCGGTACATGATCAGTCAGCCACACACCATTTGGACTGCAAAAAAAGACGTGGCCATCCACCTGCATGCGTCCGGCGTCAACGTGGAACATGGCCAGCCGGCCATGTCTGATCCCCACTTTCTCGGCAGTTTGTTGGTCAGCACTCAAATGCACATGATGGCGTTTTTGCCGCAAGAGTCCTTTCTGTAAGATCCCTTCCACATGTTGTACGGCTGTACCGTGGTAAAGAATATTCGGAGGCATAATGGGCTCATATCCAAGTTCTACAGGAATGGAATGCCCCTGATGAGCCCGGATACGGCGGCCGTCCTCACTAATGGTGTATCGTTTTTTATTATTGGTGGCCACGATGGCTTCGAGAATAGGACGATCAATAGGTTTTCCGTGAGTATGGCATTGGGTGAGCAGTACATCAATATCAACCCAGCCTTGCGGATCAGGCTGTATGTCGATCACTTCCGGCCGGTGCCGGAGCACCATACTGAGGAATTTGCCGAGTTGGACTAAATTAGGTTGTGTAGTTTTCATGGGTTTTCGATGTACAAGGCCGGGAAGATGAAAAAAGTTCCGGAGGAGAAGAGGAGTCGTAAGTCTTTTCCATAATTTGATTGGAAGGACTTACGACTCTAAGACTGGCGGCTTTCTAGTAACATCCGATCGGCGATCCATCGGGCAGATCCGGTGCTGCCGGCACCTTGTAGTCTTCCGGTGAACGCTTGAACTGACGGATCTGTTCCGCGAGATAAGCCAGATGAGCCTGAAGGTCGGGATTGCCACTGGACGAATCGGCTGCAGTACTAAGTTGTTTTTCTAATTGATTGATCTTCCACAAAGCAGCGGCGCTAACCTGCTGCATGATGTTTTTGTCTCCGGCCAGTTGCAACAGATGGCGTACGGTCAGTTTTTGGACGATCCGGGCAATTTCCTGCTGATAGGCAGAAGCATTGACCGGAGGATTACCGACCATCTTTTCCACTTTATTGAGCAATTCGGGGAGTGATATGTGTCGCGGATCACGTGCATGTTGTTCCACCACACGGGCCAGACGCTGTGGGTTGAGCAGAAAAGACAGCGTGTGTTCAGCAGAGCTCTCAGCGGCTGCAAGCGGATCAAAGGTCAGCCCCGTATTGATCTTGAACAATTCGCGATCGCGGTTATAGCCGATCGGTTGCGGTGGAATGAGCTTGATGATCGACTCCGGAATGGTAAGAAAATCCGGAGATAAAGTGGCCAGCAAAGCATCTATTGCCTTGCGCTGTTCGGCATCATCAACCATTTCGTTGGTTGGCGTTCCATCTCCTCTTACGGCATACGTATAGTTTACGCCTCCGATCACTTTTGCTACGCCCTCCACCTGATAGCGGTGTGCCAGATAAAGGGGGACCAGCACGTTTTCCAGGGTAGCCATCGGCTCTCCCGGAGCGATATTCTTTTCGGAAAACCTGGAAAGAGCCTTGGCGCGAACGGCTGACAGTCGCTCGAGTTCGGCAATCGCTGAGGTGCCGTTGTCCCACAAATGAGCAATGGGATGAGCACCACCGGCCGGCCGGGAATCCCGGTCGGATATAAAGCGGAATCCCAAACGGATGTTTTCGGCGATGATCTTATTCAGTTCTTCTTTTTCGTTGGTTCCTTCCGGAAAATCCTGATAGCCGAAGAGGATCATGCGCTTGTCCCACTCCCCGATACCTACGTCATAGGCTTTGGAAAAATCGATATTGCCGTCTTTATCCAGGGTGATGTAAGGGTGCGGATAGTCCATCACACTGGCGCGATCGTTATAGCTGGAAGCAAAGTTATGCGTCAGGCCGATGGTGTGCCCTACTTCATGGGCCGATAATTGGCGCAAGCGGGCCAGGGCCATTTCCAGTAGTCGCGGATCGGCTTTTTCACCATTGGCGTAAGCCTCCACCAGACCCTGGGCGATCATAAAATCCTGACGTACACGCAGAGATCCCAGCAATACGTGACCCTTGATGATCTCTCCTGTGCGTGGATCTACCACTGAACTGCCGTAACTCCAGCCCCGGGTAGAGCGGTGTACCCAGTTGATCATATTGTAGCGCACATCCATCGGATCGGCGCCTTCCGGCAGCACTTTTACCTGGAACGCATCTTTGTAGCCGGCGGCCTCGTAGGCCTGATTCCACCAGGAAGCCCCCTCCAGCAAAGCCGAACGAATGGGTTCGGGCGTGCCGCGATCCAGGTAGTAAATGATCGGCTCCACGGCCTCGCTCACCGCTGCTGTCGGGTCTTTTTTCTCCAGGCGGTGGCGCAGAATAAAGCGTTTGACCAGCGGCTGGTCGATGGGTGTCGCATAATCGTAGTAGCTGGTGGGAATGAATCCACTTCGAGGATCGAATACGCGGGGTTTGTAATTATCGTCAGGCAATTCAATGAAAGAATGATGCTGGCGGACAGTGACCGCATCCGCAGTAGGCGTGACCGAGCGGATGTAACCACCGGTAGCGTCACCGGTAAAAGTGGTAATGGCTTCAAACTCGGAGTTTTTCGGAAAATTTTTGGTCCGGTCCATATAAATTGCCGAACGGTTGGCGTCGATCTTGTAGGTACCCTGCTTATTGCTTTTCAACCGGTCGGCAACACCGTGGGCGTCGCTTAACAGCAGAGGGGTCAGATCGATCAGAACGGTGCCATCGGTCTCGGCCTCTACCTTAAATCCCCAGAGAACGGAGCTGGCAAAGGCTTCTTCCACGGATTCCCGCTCGGCGGCCATATCACTCACGGCGCGGAATTTGTAGTTGGGCTGCACCAGGAGGACTTTGGGACCGCTACGGGTGAATTTTACGATCCGGTCGTTCCCCAGTTGATTGCGGTCCAGCCCGATATCATTGGAGCCGATGCCTGCCGACAGGGAATTGACGTAGAGAAACTCGGAATCCCAGCGGTTGATCTCCAGCCAGATCTTGCCGCCTTTTTCGTCCCAGTAATATTTGAAGTAACCGTCAAGTGCCTGAAAGTTTTCCGTTTTCTTGGCGATGGTTGGCGTTTCAGACTCTTTTTGTGCTGATAGCTGGACAGACAATACCAGCAAAAGGAGTGGTAGTAAGTGCCGCATACTAGTTCGTTTTCAACATGATTTTTAAATAGGACGGTGCCCGGTAAACAGTGTCCGGTTGATGACAGAACGGGTAAGACCAAATAGCAACAAAACACCCTTATCGGATCATCCTCTGAATGACGGCCAATATAGTATTTTTTTGGCTAGGCTGGGGAGGTGTGCGGCTATTGTCCCACATTGACTCCATGGAGACATTAGCGGGCGTTCTAATTTTGTATTTTTGTTGAGAAACGGATCTATCATTTCATAAGCATCATCAAATCAGTCGATCTTGAAAAATTCAATGCTCCTACTTCTTTTATCGCTCCCCCTTATCGTTAGC
>JAGQXH010000043.1 GCA_020436695.1 Lewinella sp.
CCAGAAGTGCTTAACGAGATGCATTTTTTCGAATTTTTTTCGAATTTTTTCAGCTATGCGTTATTTTGCTCGAGAGCAATTTTTTCTTCTTAAGAAAACCAAAGAGTTCGACCAATAAGGCATCATTCATATAACACACTGAAAAACAATGCATTAAATACAAACCCAAAACTACCTATTCACTTTATAGTACTAATGACAGGCTTACCTTCTATGCCAAATATGGGAATAAAGGCGGAACAAATTCTAGAATTTGTGTTCGAAAAAAATCCGATTTTGTCCTCTGGCTCACTTCTTCTTGTCGAAATTTTTCTTCCGACGCACCTTAGTGACCAAGCCTACTAATACAAATACGCTAAATTCAATGATTGTACGTAACATGATTCCACGGTTCATGAGTGCAGTTAAATAACGTAATGGTATAGCTACCGTTCGTGAATTTCCTACTGTCCTTTGAAATTCAAAAGGCTTACGTTTCGGCGATTGTATGGAGGGGGGATTGGGTTGGGTTTAGTCATCTTTTAGAACTGTTAATTTTCCTGATTGAGTGAAAGTGAGCAAATTTTGTTCTGACCGAGGCAAAAAACGCAGGCATACCTGGAATTTTTAACGCTGGACAGGACGAAATTTGCCGCTTGCAGCCGATTGAGGGAATTTTAAACATGTTCTTAAACCTCTTGTTTCAATAGTATCAAATACTGGGCCGGAATTGAGCAGAGGAAGCGAAAAAAGTGTTGAAATTACATTTATTCGTGGTTTACCTAATAAGAAGCAGATAATCTAACTGACTAAATGTCTAACGTAGTAAACTTTATGCGTCTCCAACAGGCCATAGCAAACTGCGAAAACTGAAAAGCTCGCAATTCAAGGGGCAGATATTTTCCTTGATATTTCAGGATATCACAAAATTTCTTCAACATTTGGAACCCTTCTTCCTTGAACTCCAACTCTTTCTTAAACCGATTGACGAAACAAATACTCCAAAGATCGCGAAGGAATAAGCTGGCCCGATTGGTACGAGTGATCTTATAACGGATCTTACATTGCCTGGCGATATCCTGCGTGATCGATTCGCATAGCACTAAACTCTTGGTTTGGTGTAATTCTTTGAGCACCAGATAACGCTCTGTTTGACTCAACCTACTCTTACCCAATTTCAAGAACTTATAAAGAAAGCCATTTCTATTCTTTTTTCCGAGGTTGATCAACATGGGAAGAGACATGGTTCGGTTTTCCACATCCTTGAAAATATCTGTTGATTTTTTTTCTATAGTGGCTGAACCTAAAATGGAACTATATTTAGGAATATGTACAAAATCAGCGTAGTCATTGATAATCTGCAAACTCAGTCCATAGCCCTGAGTCATACCAAGCATTTTTTCTTTATCTTCTCGCTTCACGACGCAAAGATCCGCGATATTCGCTACGCTCAATTGAAATAGCATAGTAGAAGTTAGTGAAATACGATCTAGATAGAGTTGGAGATGATCCTTCTTTAGGCCAAGCAAGTCTTTGACTTCCCGAAAATTATTTTGGTAGGTCCGATGGTCAATCTGATCAATGCAATCTCTAACTAAATGCCTACCTATTTCCTGTCTTTCCCCATGTTCGTTTTCCCATAAAGGCCGGAGGAATTCCTCCGATAGACCAGCATAGGTAAAAGAGTTATCGTCAAACTTTTCGAAGGTATTGAAGTTCTTATCCAGGTATTGGCCAATATCTACGCTTACAAAGATCTTTCTCAAATAATCGGTGGCAATAGTTAAGTGCTCTTCATTTTCCAGCGTTTCCTCCAGATATTCAAAACACCAGTCCTTCATAATCGTTCTGGCTACCAAATTGACCTTAAAGTGATATAGATCTTCTACTCCGCCTTTCTGATCAAGGATTTGATTATCGTAATACATCACACACATAGCCACCTCAATGATCAAGGGAAAATCTTTTTCGAGGAAGACGTGTAATTTTTCATCAATTTCATGCTCGATCCGGGAAGAAAAATATTGGTATACCCAGGTGACAAAGGAAGAACGAACGGATTCTTTCTCTAATTTGTGATTAACCAGTTCTAACACATTATCAATGAAATCCCGTGCTCTAAAAGCAGATAGTGCCTCATTTAATATTCTCGCGTGGATTAATTTCTTTGCCTCAACAGCGGATCGTTTTCGAAAATCAGTAATCCAATACGGGTGTTTCCGCTCAGCAAATGCAAAACTATACTGCAAGATTGAAATAGATTTGAAAAGATCTCTTATGGCTTTTTTCAGGGCAAATCGTACTTCTGAAAGAATATCAAATTGATCAATATAAGTGAAAAGAAAATCCTGTTCCAGATTACCTGTGATCAAAGTATTGTTGATGGCCTGTACATCAGAATTCTTAAGATCTTTCTTGGAGAGAAAAAAGATCTGATTTCTAAGCTGAATAATGTCTGACAACCAGTTTACGATCTTATCAATGATCGTTGTTGAAACGGCGGTATAGTGTTCTCCGATATTACGCATTAAATAAGCATCTAGCTCCTTAGTATCCCCATCCAGAAAAAGTTTGTCGTCCAGACTTTTGGCCATTGCCTTATATCGATTGAGCCCCTTGTTATTGATGATAAACGCAGCCTGGCGTGCCAATTGCTTGTTGATGCTTCGCATTGTAAGCGGCCTTTCCAAATGAATATTGTTGATGGTAGTTCTACTGGATCTTTTTTTATGCTTATGAGATGGTTTGCTAGGCTTCGATGTATTATAAAATAAGCTCATTTTATTTATTGATTGTTTAGTCCGCATTCTGAAAGACATCATACCAACAACACAAAATTTGCACCGATCTTTTTTAAAATCTCAGTTCCCTCTTGCCTTTTTAACTATTCAATTTAAAGTACACTTCATTAACAACTGATTATCAACTTATTAAAAAACAACATCTTAATAACGCTCCCTAACAAATAATCAAACATGTGAATTTTAAGCATATCTATATTTTATCATGTAATCATTCTAAACTTATTGCCGAAGCCCTTCAAAGAGTCGAAAAATCTAATAAATCCGAACAAATCCGAAATTTTTCCGAAAAAAGCCGGAATTTACATAAAACCGATTTTCATGAACAAATTTCCGCAAGGGGCTAATAATCAACCAATTAAAACAACAAGATGATCAATATAAATAATTTGGCACCATTATTTTGTGTAATACCGTATGAACCACAATGAAGCTAATAATTCATCAAACTAAAATCATTAAATTATGTCTGCTCCAGTTCCAAACCAGGTCACCGAATCGGAGACATCCGAGACTACCATACTTTTAGGGAACTACATCAAAACAGCCACCTTCGGATACCTGGAGATCATTGTCGTGGATAGTGAAGCACCAGTGAAAACCCGCCAGCAATTGAGAAAGAGTTTCGGAGGGAATTCCTTTCAGCATGGACTTTTGATCAGCTCTTCCACTCAGTTATCACGAATAATGAATCGACTGGAACAGCAATTGGCAACAAAGAAGAATAAAAACGTTGTTCTGCCACTGGTATTACTGGCACCTTCAACATGGCCTAACTTCCACGAGCTCATGCTGGATATTCAGGAAATGTTCGTCGGGCCGATCTTTTTGGTCGATAATTCCCAAGCTGCCGCTAACTGGGCGGACCAGGTTATATTCGTTGATTCCAAGGGTAAACTAAAGAAGAGCCCATTGGCTGTTTCGAATTTACAGTGTAACAAAGCGGAACAACAGTAATAATTTGTGGAAAATAAATAGTTGAACCGGTAACACAATCGGCATATATTTTATCATAGTCTATGATAAAACTGCCATTTGTATGCACCGCGTCAACCCTTCCGACAGTCAGGATCGCCTGGAAACCAAGAAAGCTTTAGCCAGTGAATATAGGAATTTCCAGAAAAAAACACTAATCGATTCCTCCCACCATCCCTATTTTCAAATTCTGGATGAAAAAATTCTCCAGGAAAATTGCGGAATTCGGGCCTTGTTCGCCCGGCGGATGAGTGATTACTTATTAGAAGCAAGCAACAAGCTAGTTTTTACGAAAGAAGAAAAGTCTTTTTTCCATCGGCAGTTACCCTTTATCCTGGAAAGTGCAATGGCTATACAGTACTATCACAACCAGATCCTGGATGAGAAATCAGATGTGAGCTTTCAGGAACCAGAATCGGTCAAACAAAACCTGATTATAGGTAATTTACTGGAACGGGAACTTTTTAATTACGTTCTGGAACAGGTTGATGAAGCCTGGAAGAAAAAAACTTACCTTTTTTTAATGCGTGTTTTCCAGGCGGTGGATATCGGCCAGAAATTGGAACGTGCTACTAATTTGTTCACTCATTTTGAGCGAGGTTTATCTGTCGATCACGCTTTTGAAAAGAAAATAAACCGACTAGGGATCATCGACGCAGACTTACTGGATACTGTTGTCCAAGGAGTCATTCAGTGCTTTGACATTCCCCCGAAGTGCATCCCGTTTCTGTATCGCTATTTTGAGCGCTTATATCTGATCAGTTCCGTGCTTTTTGTGGAAGCTGCCGAATTCATTGCGGATCTATTGGGACTGACCCGGCGCTTTAAGGTAAGAAAACAGATCAGAAAATTTGCCGGTTATTTTGGATTGATGATGCAGGTTATCAATGATGTAAATGACTGTTCTTTGATAGATCACTGTAAAGACACGGCCGGGAAATTGGCTGATGATGCATTTGCTGATCTGAAGAACCGGATTCTTACTTTCCCCCTCTTGCATCATTTTTTACATCAACCCAATGGCCAGGTCGGTAAGTTTATTCGTTCGGAGCGAAAAACCATTAAGCCGGGAGAGATCGAGTCATATTATCGGGAAATGATGGAGCATCGGTCCCAATTTCACGGAATAGCATTTGGAAGAATGTTACGTGATAAAGCCGTAACTTATTTAATCAAAAAGAACGTACATCGATCATATATTATAGACCTCTGTACCATTGCTGATACCAATCAGTACTACACTTGCTTATATCGGGAACGAACAATTTATAAAGCCTTCAAAAAAGAAAGGAAGCAATTTTTAAACAGTAGGAAAAAAAGATGTAACCAATGGCACCAATGACAAAAGTAAAGACGCCAAGCAAGAAAAAAGTTGCCACTTCCGGCATGCGGAACGTCATGGCTTTTCCCCGGATGAAGGAGTTCTATGAAGCACTTGTAGATCGGCTGCATATGGTATTGGATCGGTTTTACTTGGAGGAAGAATTTACATTCTTTCTGAATGCTTTACCTAGGAATCATGAGGTCGGGGCTCAAATACAAGTCCCTCGTTTTCAAGGGGTCAAACTCATATATGGAGGAATTGCAAAGCAAAGAGAGCTATTGGAGAAATGCGAAAAAGAAAGCAGAATAATTGAACTCGATGATGCCTGGAACTCATTGGACATAAGTAGCAATTTAGACCTGGATATAGAAAAACGTTTAGCAGTTAGTAGTGACTTATATACGCAATTCGCAGCTGGTGTATTTAGTGTTAAAGATGTCAAAGCAGGCACCATGACCAGTTACTTCGAGAAAGTAGTAAAATTAACAGATAAAACTAGGGATATTTATCCCAATCAGGAACAGATCAGAGAACACGAAATCCTAAAATACTTCAACCTCATCCAGGATTACTGCTACTTCTCCGTCCCCCTCATCCAATTTGCAGAATTTGACGGAGTCGTCCACATCGTCCTCCACGAAAAAGACCTCAAAACCTTCGGCGAATTCAACTCCAAAGGTGAATTTCAGGTCACCAACAAAAAGCAGGTCGGTAACCTGATCAAGCAATTTAGTGTAGAATATGAGGGCCTGATCCTGGACTGGGACATCGTGGAAGGAGACAAATGGAAGGAAAGATCCCTGAAAGCACTGATCGATAAAGCTTTTGATCCTGAGCTATACAACCGCCTGGATACCAATCCCATTCTCCACGAACTGAATTACAAGGACTATTATCAGAAACACAAAGGCTACTTCTACAAACGCTTCGAATACAGCTCTGAAATGCCCCTGGTGGTCAAAGACCAATACCGCCGCATCGCCATCATGTCCATCCTCATTGATTCTTTTGCGCATAACATCAGTGCACACAGCCTCACGGCCCTGGAATGGTCCTTCAAACAGCGGGGCGAACTCCTCAAAAAACTGGAAAGCTCCACCTCCGATGAGCAGCAGGACCTGCTGAAAAAGATCGAAGGCCTCCCCTTGATGCCCAACAACAATCACCTCGACAACGAGATCCACCCCTTTCTTCGCTTTATGCTGGATAAGGGGGCTTTCTGGACCGGCCTCACCCGGGAAACTAATTTCGGCGGTAAGATCAGCAGTCTGTTCAGTGTATTGTGGTACAATTTTGTGAATAACCCGCTGTATTTGGGCACCATCGCTTTCTCCGAAGGTATCCGGATGATCAGGATCCGGATTACGATCCTGGCTCCGCAGCAGCCTGAAGCCGGTATTTTGTACAAAAAGCGCGTAAAGCTGGACGGAGAATTTGCCACCATTGACCTCTCCCACATGTACCACGATGAAGAAAGCAAAGACGAAGAGCGCATCAGCAAGTACGTGACCAAGGGAAAGGAGTACAAAGACATCAAAAAGGAGATGATGCGCTTCCGGGCCTTCTTTCCCGGTGGCGTGGTGGGGCAACACGCCTTTTTTACCATACTGGAAAACGAGATCCGCAACGTCAAGCATTTTGGGGAAAAAGCCCTCAAGGATATGCGCAAAAATGGCCTGACACTGAATATTTCGTTGGAAGAAGACACCTACGCCCAGAAAAAACACGAAACCAAATACTACAAGATCGGCGTCTGGATCAAACATAAGGTGAAGATCGACGAAGAGTTGCTGCGGGTGCGGTTGGATAAGCTCTGGGGCGATATCATTACCGATAAGAGCTACCGTCCCCGGCTGGGGGGCATTTTCCAGGATAAAGTCTGCGCCGGTATGCTGTTCAACAATGAATTCTCTTCGATACAGGACCTCACTTCCGACCGGAGTAAACGTTTTTATCCGTATATAAAGGTAGGGTGCAGTACTGCAGATGATCTGCAGAAGAATGACCTGATCGAAGAATTTGAGATCTCCGCCCGCCGGTTTTATCATAAAGAAGATAATAAGGTATCGCTCCCCTTCTTTCAGAAAAGCTTCCAGCCGCAATACGGTTACTACAAGAAATTCTTTCACCTGTGGAAAGGAGAGGAGATCTACCACGCCAAAAGCGTTGAGGACATAGATAATCCCTGGGAGAATCTGGCGCGCTTTAGCTTTATCTACCTGCCTCTGAACAGCCCCGTTACACATTTTCAAAAACTACGGGAAAAGGGCATCATCCGCATTATTGACCGGCCGGCCAAGGATCAACTCAGTGCTTACCGCTCCTGGTTGTCCATTTGGCTGAAAGATAAAGTACAGGAAAAGATCGTCTTTTCGGTCAAAAAGCAGCCGGCCAGTGTCTTACTTTACAAAAATGGGAAAGCGATCTATTTCCCGGAAGAAGAACTGCCAAAACTCAACGGTAAAAGCCACAAGATCCCCCTGGTGCACGGCCACGGCGAAAGAGACGCACAACGGGGCATCGTGCGCATTCGGCAACACGGTATCTTTAGAAGGTATTTTTGCGAGGGTCAGGCACCCGAAGATGCGGAAATGCCGGAGAACAAAGCCATTGAATTGTTTGAAGTGTTGAATACGCGCATCTGCATGTTCGACAACCGCATCGCCAATCGCATTGCCACCAGCGGCACCGATGTATACCAGGATAAACTGAACTGCGTAATCCATAAGGAAGAGAAAAAGCTATGGCAGCAGGAAAAGACCACCGGTTTCCATCGCTATCATTTTCTGGTGGTACACCTTTCCTTTATCGAATCCTTTACGGATAGAAACGGGCGCAAAAAGTACCACGAGGATAATATTAAGGAGTTCATCCGGGAAGAAGTGATCAAAGACTGGAAAGTGGAGAAAAATTTTATGCTGGTGATCACTACCGGCCGCGGCCGGACTGCCTGGTGGGAAAACCTCAACCCCATTCATAAAAAACGACTCATCGACCTCCCCGCAGAAGAAGAGCAGGGCGATCCCCAAGACGCTTCCCTCCCCTACTCTTCCTTTGTGACTTTTCGTCCGGTGGAATCTTTGATCGCCGCCGTGGAAAATTCACTGAGCATGAAAGACGACCTGGAACTGAAATACCGCCTGGTCAAGGTGTTATTCGGTTCCTGATTTACTACAACAAATCCTATAATCCACATGGAAAAACGAAACATGTTGATCCTCTGGCACTGGAAGCGCATTCGCCGGAGAATCCGAAACGGCAATCCCGGGGCACTCAGTGAGGGCGTTGGGGTAGCAGAAAGTCCCGGTGAAAAGATCAGCCGGACGATGACGATCCTGGACGAAGGCGATCGGGTCTCGCAAACGATCATTAGTAACATTACCAAAATCATGCAACCGGCCAATCCGGATGCCCCTAAAAACAATGGCAAATGGTTAGTATTTTTACACAAAGATTCTTTGGATCAGCGCAACTATTCCCATCTGGAAAAAGCGCTCCAGGATGCAGGCCTGCGAAAGGAAACCTATGAATTGATCAGTTTCGGCGGTGGGGATCATTTCATTTACTACAAGGAACTGACCAATACCGGCCTGCTCGATCAGTTCGGCCGCTTTATGCACCGGCCATGTCAGTTGGAAGACCGCCCCAATGATCCGCCGCAATTCCGCTCGGTACTCATGAATCCGGAGATGGAAAAGCGGCCGGAAACGCCCGTTATCAGAGCAGCGTTCTTTGATCAGGTATGGAAATACTACAGCTATCGCTACAAGCGCAATCTCTACGAATTTCAGGAGCAGTTGCTCCTAAGTTTTGTGGCCGAACAACCCCGGGAAGCGCCTTCTTTGGCAGATTATCTGGCAGAAAATGACACCAGGCTGAAAGAGCGTCTGGAGGAGATCCTGAGTTGGAAGAAGACCCAGCCGGCCCGTTTGGATCAGATCTACAACTGTGGAGCGGTGAACATTAATTCGATATACGAGGATTTGGTGGCATATATATCGAAAGAGCCGATCACCATTAAAAATTTTCGCGACTACCGGCTTCAGCTTCGGGACAGGTTCTGCCGACTCTTGGAAGCCATGCCGGAATCCATATACTGAATATGCAGGCACACTATTTTTCGCTGGATGTTTCCCAGGCCAAAAAGATTTTGGCCAATTGCTTCCCAGATTCCTGGGAGTGGAAGCGCTTTGCCGGCGAGGAAAAAGTTGAATATGTTTTTTTATTCAGCCCGCTTTGGTGCCACCAGCACTTTATTTCGGCGGATGTCAACTGGAAAAACTACCTCAATCAACATCATCCGGAGACCAAACTGATCAGTGTAGGCGTATGCCCGGCCCGGTCAGACAACTATGTTGATCTGTTGCGGCCTCCGGAAGATTTTACTATCTTTTTGAAAAAAGCGAAAATCTGTTCTGCGGAATGGACTCCGGTTGATACCTGCGGGTTGGATATGAATCAAAAACTGAAGCGTTTTTTTGACGGTCACGGTAATGAAAGTGTACAGGAATCCTTTAATAGGCTACTTCGTAGGTTTCGTATAGTGAATGATGAGATCTCGACCGGCACCTCCTACCGGGAGGTATATCAGGAATTGTTGCAAGCAACACAAACTCCCGCCACCTGGCAAAAACTGGTCAATCGCTGGCAGGCTTATTACTCTTTCTTCGAATGTCTGCCTTTTTATTCGACTTTTGAAAAGGTCAATGATCTCTTAACGGAGGTACAGCCCTACTTTGACGAACAATGCCAATCCGATAACCAACTGCAAAACCTACACATAATCGATAAAATTGAATCCATCAATCGACTACTAAAGGAAGCGGAACAATATGTCCAAAAAGAACCCCCACATACTGATCGTTGACGATATCCCCGATTTTCACCAGGAGATCCGGTACGCTTTCCGCAAAGGCTATTCCTTTGAGGGCGCTATCGGTGTGAGGCAATTGCGTGACAAGTTGCGGACGAAGGAACATTTTGACCTCATCCTGCTCGATCTGGTACTGGAGCAGGGGAGCGAAGAAAAGATCGGGCTGGAGCTCATACATGAGATCAAGGAAAGCCGGCCGGGTGTTCCCATTATTGTCGTGACCGGTGAACACGATTATAAAACGGCCGCCGATTCCATTTCGCGGGGCGCACAACACTTTTTGTATAAAGGGGACTATAAATTTGAAGAGTGGGAAGCCCTTTTCCGGAAGGTGATCGGAGAAGCTAATTTGAAAGACGAAAACAAGAAACTCAAGAAGAAGGTCAAAGAACTGGAGATCCGTCATGAATTCATCCAGCATCCGGACTATCCCATCATCGGAAGTTCGCCGCAAATGGAAAGACTGCGGCGGTCTTTGAAGATCGCTGCCGATAAAGGCGATCTGACGGTGCTGATCACCGGTGAGACCGGCGTTGGGAAGAGCATCGCGGCTCATTCACTACATTACAACAGTATACTCCGCTCCGAACATCCTTTTGAAGAGATCTTTATTTCCAATATTGCGGAAACCATGTTGGAAGCCGAATTATTTGGCTCCAAAAAAGGAAGTTATACCGATTCGAAGGAAGATCGTATCGGTCGGCTTCAACTGGCCGATAAAGGTATCGTCTTCCTGGACGAGATCGGTGACCTCGACCCTAACAGTCAGGGAAAACTACTTCAATTCCTGCAAAATAAGACCATCCGTCCCCTGGGGGCGCGCAAAGATGTTGATCTCGATGTGCAGGTAGTAGCCGCTACCAATAAAGTGATGAAGGAAGAAGTCGACGAAGGGCGTTTTCGCCGCGATCTCTACGAAAGGTTGAAGGTTTTTCCTCTAGAGATCCCTCCTCTGCGGGAACGCCGTGCCGACATCGGCGATCTGCTGTTGCATTTCCTAAAGTTGAACACGATACAGCAATTGCAGGAAGTGTTTACCCCCGAAGTGATCAACATCCTGCTGAAAGGCTACGATTGGAAGGGCAACGTGAGAGAATTGCAGCACGCCGTCACTTCCATGAAACTCAAACGGGAACTGGAGGGCGTATCGTTGATCAACCTGGAGTGCCTGCCCAATGAGATCAGGGCATTTGGGCAACAGTACACTAAGCTCAATGTCGCTTCACCGCCCAACGGCCAGTTGGATGGGCACACTGAAACCGAAGGAGAAGCCCTGCCCGATATGTCGGACTGGCCGGTCAAGATGAAACAGGAGTTCGATGAACTGCAACAAATTGAACGGGCGCTTATCCGCATGAATGGGGTAAAGCAGGATGCAGCCGATACCTTGGGCTATAATAGCTCCGACGACATCCGCTACCGGGTGCAAAAAATGATAAAAACTCATCCCGGCTGGATGGCCCATTTCCCCAGAATACAGCGTTCGTACAAAAAATATATGAAGTCATAAGCCCCCCGTTATGTCCCAGGAAAATATCCACGTTTACTGTTACGGTTTTGACGCAGCAGGTACTCCCTTTGCAATCTTTCAACCGGAAAAAGCTTTAAATGACAAAGCAGACCGGGAATACTTTGACCGTTGGCAAGCCATCGTCAGAGCCATTGAGGACCGGCTGCCCGTTTACTGTGATCTACAGGAGGGCCCTCTGCCTCAATGGGTGGATAGCCCCGAAAACTATCAGAAAAGTATCGTCCTGCTTTTCTGTCGAATGAAACACCTGGCCGAAGCACAAACCTATCATCGCCTGCCCAACAGCCGACTGCGCAGGGTCAGCCGTCGAAGCGGCAAGATCGATCTGGAAAACCAACCGGTCAGCAAATTCAATTTTCAGCCCGTCATCACCATTGGTGAACGAGACATCATGTACCTCTACGAAGATGACTTTCAAGGGGAAAAGGACATAAAAGAATTCCCTGCGCCCGATGCCTGTTTTAAGTTCTTTGATTCCAGTATCTGGCATCGGTACGTTCCTCTTTATAAAGATGTTAAGCTTGAAAATGGTACTGAGATCCGTGCAGCGGATCTGGAAGAATTTTTCGATCACCTGTACGGGATGATCGGATTAATGAGTGCTTATCATGCCGACAACCTATATGCGACCAATGTAGCCCGGTCTTCATTGGAGCTACAACTTCGCCTGCTTAAAGAATCTTTTATAGAAAGATTTGGCAATCGCGGTCACTACAAAGCGGTGACTCCCTTCAAATTCCACTCGGAGACCAGAATGGCCGAACGAACTGAGGAATTACTACAAGACTTTTATTTTGGCTTTTTAAAGGGTGAGAAAAAAATAAAATGGAAAATGCTAATGGTGGATGACTACGCCAATAGTCCCATTTCCACTTTTCTCCAGCACGATGATGGCCTGGATAGTGCCAAACCGGATACCGATCCCTCACTGATCTGTGAAAAAACGAAGAAGCAATTAATTGAAGAATTAATAGGTGAACTCGCCACAGGAGGTGGCATTGTGATTGATTATCCCAAAGCAAAACATAGTAATGACCCCCTTCCCATTGATAAGACCGAACACGATCCTGAGGACTCTTCCAAGACCAATATTATCCGGACCTGCCTCGATTACCTGGCCGAAGATCATTATGATCTCATCTTACTGGATTATCTACTTGGCCGGGTGAACAACACCGAACATCGCGAATTTGGACATGAGTTTTTGCATTTCCTTACTGAAGATGCGAAAAAGCAGGGAACGTATAACCGCGGCCCTTTCGGCAGATTCTGGATCTTTCCCATCTCTTCTTTCCCCTATGCCATGCAGGATAAGCTCCGGCAGACCGGCCAGATCAATTTCAATCTGTGGCGATACCTGGCGGAAGGTGCTGACCCGATCAGCACGCCGCAACTATTTCGTTATTCGCTGCTCAGTTTTTTACAGCATCAGATCCAGGAAGTTTTACTGCCACCGAAAGAACTAAATAATATCATTAATAAATTTAGTTATACCAGCAAAAAATTGCCCTCCGATAAGCCGGTTCCTCCTTCGGCTTTCAATTCTAACCTTTGGGCCAAGGTAGTAGCTGCCGAACTAAACGAGATCTTATTAAAGATAAATCTTCTGGAAAGTAACCGTAGAAATAGCCCGTTCGCAGTATCTCTTTTCCGCAGACTATCGACCTCCTATATCGATATGCTGAAGCGATGCCGCAACCTGATCAATCAGTATACGGAGGGCATCAATAGTGAAGGTTCCTTTTCGGCATTCATGAACAATTTGAACAGTCTTAGGTCTGATTTTTCCGGAGATGACTACGCTGAAACGATACATAGCATATCCGGTATGCTAGACAGGACGGGAGCATTGATCGATTACAATTATGCCATCGGACAGATCGAGCAGGTAATCAGTTATGGAGATGTCGTACTAGATCTTAACGGCTTAAGGCTCTATGGTTTACCCCCCATTCTGGAAAAAGCCCATCACATACAAGAGTTGTATTTGGGTACTAATCACCTAAGCACACTTCCCTCCTATTTGTCCCAATTTAATGAGCTTTCCATAGTTGATTTGTCAGGTAATCCAATAATGAAATTTCCCGAGGCCCTACTCGAAATACAGCAACAGTTGAAGCGTGTTGATCTAAGGAATACACAACTACCTGAACTTATCAGGATACTAGCAGATGATCTAACCAAAATACATCATTTGTTCTCGCTTTACAACAATCTGGATAAGCACAAATGGAACAATACTTTTGATCAATTGATGAGCAGGTTTGATCTGGATCTGGTGGCTCTGGCAAATCATTGTATCAATAGCGACCTTATCCATGAGGAGGACAAAGTAGGTGTACTCAATAGATTGCACCGTTTCATCGAGGCCAAAAAGAAAATGAGATTAGAGATCATAACTGAAGACAGCTTCACAACTATTCGTTCAAGATTAACATTTTTTTTACGGGAGATCAGACAAAAAATCGGAAAAAGCATAAATCCCGAATAAGCCTTCCGGAAAATATTCCGGTTTTATTCGAAAAAAATACGAAAAGAATTGAAATTCTTCCTGTCGAAATCAAGGTTCCTTCTTGTATCTAGAAACCACGTACTATCTCCTTATCATTACGCGAGCACTAATTTAATCACTGAATATCAACAACTTACAACAATATCTATTTTCACTTTACACCTTCTATTCCTTCCCAAATGCCTAGCACCTTCCTTTGGCACAGTTTTTCATCTTTATAAGTATATCACATTAATCAACATCGGAAATTCCAACCGAGACAAAACATCCAAAGATGAAAACCTTACCTCCAAATCACCAACCACGCCAACGCCCTAACCAACCATTAGCAGCACCCCAACAAAAAGCCCGCCTCCGCTACGCCACCAAAACCGGCGGTATAAAGTCGGAAGTGCCCCCCTGATCATGCCTGATCAGCGCCGCCCTCAACCAAATACCCAATCCTTATTCTCCAACAATTAAAAAACTAAGACAATGACAATTACCGGCGAAACGCTTTTTTTCGGCGCCATCATGGCCATCGTAGCTATGGCCTGGATCAACAACGCGATCAGACGCGCCCACTGGCGTCGCATGATGCAACAACAGCAGATGGGGATGGGAGGCATGGGCTTCGGATTCGGAATGCCCGGCGGTTTTGGCGGCGGCATGCTTTATCGTTCCCGTTCTACGGGCGGCCTCATCATCGTGCTGCTTATGGTTTTCGCAGCCATCGTGATGATGGTACAATTCAAAGAGGGATACAAAAATCAGGAAACTGACCGGGAGGGAAAACCAGTCCGGGATCCAACGACGGAAGTACAAAGTAATACTACTTCGCTGCCGCCTACTTCCGATTCTCTGGGAGCAAGCGAACAGGACATGCAACCGCAGGAGCAATACCCCAATAATCCCTTTAATGCCAAGCCCCGGAATCGTCAGAACGTGGAACTATTTGACAACGATCCTAGCCCGTACGATGAAGCAGAATTAGTATACGAAGAAGAAGCTACTCCGGAACCGGCGACCAACAGCGCCACGGAGGAACCCGCACTTGCGCTGGGCTACGGCAAGCAATTGATCGCCCTGTCCGAACAGCAGGATGCGCTGCTAAAAGCCCGGAATTTGCAGCATCAGTTACAAGATACCTATGTATTTGTAGCCGTAGATACCCGAAATGGCGTCACCCGCTACAAGATCATTGCCGGTAATTATCCGGATCGATCCACGGCCAAAAATGCGCTGCCTGAACTGGACGGATCATACCCCGGCAACTACCCGGTAGACCTGAACGAACTGACGCTGGTGTATCATCACGGCGTCAGATAATAAACTCAATTATATGGAACTTGAATCTTTGATCGTCATCGGTGCCTCCTTATTATTTGCCTGTCTGGTTTTTATCCCGGCGGAAATGCAGATCTACCGGTCCAGAAGTGCCGAAGATAATCCGTATTACGCCAAACGGGATCATCAGTGGAGTCAAAAATCATTGAATCGGCTGTTGACATTCGGCCTGTCACTGCTGACCATCTATATTATTCTGAGCGATCCACGAATTATGGATGCGTTGGAAAAAATATTCTCCCTGAAATGATATAAACTGTGGATATTTTTTATTTAAAAAGCAGAGGCTGTGGTGAAATGGTTTCTGCTTTTTTGTTATATTGATTGTGGAACTACCTAAATAATAAAACTATGTCACAGATACTACGAGCTTTGATTGTGGGTATAGATACCTATCCAGAGGATATTGTCCATTCACTACGTCGTTCCAAATACCACGCTTTAAAGTGGGTTGATTTATTGAAAGAAAGAGTTCAGCCAGATCAGCTGGAGTTGAAAGTACTAATCAATGGCAGTGCTACCAAATCCAACATAATCAGCGGTCTAAAAGATATAGCATCGACAGTGTGCAGGGGGGATGTATGCTTTTTCTACTACGCCGGCCATGGTTCCCGCGAGTATGCCCCGAAGGCATTCCGTACTAAAGAGGAAAAAAACACCCTTGAAACTTTGGTATGTGCTGATAGCAGGACCGCTCCCGGGAAAACCGATCTCGCCGATAAAGAGATTGCATATTTAATTAAAAAAATCCACGATAACGGACCAGTGCATTTTGCCAGCCTAATGGACTGTTGTTTTTCCGGAGACAATAATAAAGATGATGAAAATGCTGAACTTAGGAGGGCTACAGCCAATCAAATTCTCAGCGAAAGGAAAATGAATGAATTTTATGGTGAACAGCCCTTCGACTCAACAGCTACAGCTCGTAAGGGTATATCACTGGCGGCCTGCTCACCAGATGAGGAAGCCAGAGATAGCGTCTTCTCCGAAGAACTTTTAAAAAAAATAGTCAAGTATAATCTCTACTGTGCTACTTATCGTCAAATAGTTAATAGAGTAGCTCCAGATGTTAAAGGAAGAGGACAAACGCCCGATATCTATCCGTTTGACAGCCAACTTGCAGATCAACCTTTTTTGGGAGGAATGCTTTGTTAGGTCTAAATCCAGAAAGCAATATTAGAGTTGACCCAGAAGATTTTGCACTTTGGGTTCAAAGATTTCTATGGTAGCATCATCCTCATTTTTTGAAGATAGTTCGGAAAGGATCCCTTTCAACATTCTTTTGGCTTTTCTTTTCTTACCCTTTTCCAACAAAATTTGAGCCTGATACCATTTGGCATCAACTGGTGATATCTTCCAAGATGTACCAATATCGTTAAGATCAAATACGCTAATATCCAGTTCATTCGGCCTTTCCAGCATAGCCTCAAACCTGGCATAAGCAAGATCATAATTCGCTTTATTATTTTCATTGGCTAATGCAAAGAATGAAAATCCGAGCAAATAATTTTCATTGGCGGTCAAGTGAGCAGATGATCGTTCTTTACCAAGCAGGGAATCAATTATCATCTGATAATTTCTGCTATTGAAGATTTCGGTTAATGGATCCGTAGAAGACATAAAGGTGGCGACCTGAATGGAGTCTTTCCCAATATCATAGTCCGCCAGACGCTTTTTGGGTTCACTCAATAGATTGACCACTAATATGACCGCAACAAGTACCGACGCAGCCCCAACCCAAGTAAGGGTTTTCTTATATCTTACCCAAAGGGATGGCCGTAGCGGTTGTTCTTCTTTACCATTTTCTGAGGCAAGGGATGGGATCGCTGCGCTCTTTTCCTCTTCCTGCAATTCAGCCTCCCATTCATCAATGATGTGCTTCTTGTGCTCCAAGCGATTTTCCCGGAAAGCAGCCATCATCAATTGATAATCTTCCACTTCCGCTTTCAGGTCGGGGTCCTGATCCAGCCTGACCTGAAAAGCCTGGAGTTGGGCGGCATCCAGCCTGCCCTCCAGATAGTCCATGATTTGTTGTTGATCCGGGTTCATTTCTTCTTTTTTACATTTAAGAGCTCTCGTGCCTTTTGTAGCGCATTGAATACCGCCCGCCGCAAGGTGGCCTCTTTAACAGGCTCCCTTCCCTGCTTAATGATCTCCTCGGCCATTTTGCGGTAGCTCCAACCTTCGATATATCGCCATCGCAGATATTCACGGTATGGTTCTTCCAATTCTTCAAGGACTAATTTGGCAAGATCAACCAGATTTTCTGCATTTAAATTTCTTACTATTGGGTTTATTTGCCGGAGAAAGTCCATATAATCCGAGTCTGTCCCCTCCTCTTGCTCTAGCAGTCCGGCAAACAGCACCTCATCATCCTTCGGAAATTCCCGGTCGATTCGCATCTTTCGCAGTAATTCGTGCAACTGATAGCGGGCGATTGTGGCGAGGATGGTAAATAGTCGTGCCCTCAATGGAAGACCGAGCTTGCCTTCCAGGATATTGGCTCTATTTTCTGCGAAGGCGGAATGATAGGCATCCTTGAAATGGGCGCTAAACCGATAATATTTTAAATTTAATACATTGATCACGGGGCGTTTCATCTGTTCCAGAGTCGCTCGCTCAGTCGGGCCATCTTGTTTTTTTAATAGTTTGATCAATATTTCACTTTCCAGGAAACGGGAAATTTTATTTACTCTTTTCTCCAATTGACTCCTGCTGTCAGGACGGTCAGCATCCAGATATTCCCGGGCCTCTTCAATGAGATACCAAATGAGGCGCGCGTCCATCGAGTCGGTGGCAGCCAACCATTCGATACGGTCCCAGAAAGCAGCAAAGGAATCGCGTAGCAGCAACAGGCTGTCTGCTTTGCTTAAGTTATCATAAACTCCAGTGAAAAGATCAAGAAAGGGTTGTCGGTACGATATAAATACTTCCTTTGAAACGGTCATATTCTCCCCTACGGGTACCAGCAAAGAAAGTAAGATGTGATCTTCTAAATATTTCGTTCCATTCATATTATAGAACTTCAATAGTTATTGTTACAAAATATAATATAATTTTCACCGAATCTATTATTGAGGCTGATGAAAAATCAATTTAGTTGATAACTGTCCTGATGGTGGATAGGTATTAGTGGGTTCCGGCAATTGATATAGATACAGTTTCCTATTTTGCCATTGATGAAACAATGGAGTATAGCGTTTGTTAGTAAAATCCCACGACATGGGTATGGGGTAGAACCCATGTTTAAACGTATCCTCAAATGTTATTATCAGGGCATCGTTGTTCGGCAACTCTAGGGAACTGTATGGTTCGTCCGCCACCATCTCTATTACACTTAAGCCACTACTGTAGAAAAAAGGATCGTGGAAGACCCAGGGATTAAAAGTCTGATCGGAAGCGGCAGATCTTACTGCATCCAAATCGAGAGCCCGTCGCCATTCTTTGATGCTACCAGAACGGATCAATGCGGTGAAGCCCTCCGGAGCGTCCATACTCAATGCTCCGCAATGAAAAGCTTGCCGGCTGTGGAAAGAGGTCCATTCCATTGGTCTGAATAACTGTAATGGAATATCTATGGCATACCAATCCTCCGGCTCTTCGGAAGCTGATGAGTCCGAACGAAAAGGGCTGGTACGGCCCGAAAATTCCAGGCCGGTTCGATTAAGCTCATCGGTATCTAGCGGACGGGGACTGACTATGATCTTCAGGTAGTCATACGCCTGGGTCACCCCAGCCTTTGAATAGTGGTCATCCAATCCTAAACGGATCGTCTGGTAGGTGTGATGTTTATGTTTTTGCAGTAACCAGACGAATTCACCGGGATTTAAAAATTGACGAGGTAACAGGCAATTAGTCACGCCAAAATTATACCCCAATAATAATGCACTGATACAGAGCCGGCGGTTGCCCATGTTTTCTACTTTTAATCGAAAAGCAGGAGGGCTCCACTTTCGGTATTCGTCATCAAATAGGTAGGGGAGATCTGCCTGCAGAGCAGTATCAAGGGGCATTAATTCCGCAGGGTCATGATCTTCATCCATTCCCGCCTGCGTAGTGCGCCAGAAACTAAGTGCTATCTCATTGGTAAAAAGTTTTGACCGGTGATTCTGAAGATGCTTCACAAACAACCAATTGCCCAGCACACTTATCTTTTCCAGGAAATCGGCAATCGCTCCTGTATCATATCCCTTTACAGGTTTAAATAAAGGAGGCCCTTCCGGCAAGCGACTTAGGTACAAATATCCGTTCTCTGCGTGCAGATAATGTAGTGTCCCAGGTAATTCTTCTTGCACCAATCTAACTCCCCAGGTACTGTAATTTTCGTAATACTTCAAAAATGCCTGTTTCCCGGCTGCTTCTATTTCGGGGGCAAAATCAACCATAACTGCCGGCCGGCCGCCGAATACCAGGAGGACATCGTAGGTTTTCCTTTCGTCCAGGATATCCGGTATATCATCAATCGTAGAAATGATTACACCAGCACTCTTTATTTGTACTTCATGATCCAGATCCAATATTTTGAAGCGAGAAGGCAAACCCTGTGCCGACCCAATGAATCCGTGTAGTTGTCCCCCATTGATGCACCAGCCATTCTTGGATTGATAGGCGATAGTGTATTGATTTCGCAAAGCACCAAAAGTCCCATTCAAAAAATGCCGCTCTTTATCTTTTGGCGTACTTGCCCACAATACCGGACTTTGATCATCGGCGGTATTCAACATATTCATTTTTACCCTTTTCATCAGGTCCAGATAAGAGAGCCCCGTTCCTCGCTGTGAAAGCGCCTGTAAGAGTGCATAAGAAAAGACACCCCGGTTTTTGTAATCGATAAATGCCTCCTTGGCCTTCTGATGGCTTTCAGAAGCTGAAAGTTGCACATAGCAAGCTCGGGGTGGGCTCCAATTTCCCGGGCTGATCTCCCGGTAGCTTTCATACCCCAGGTATTCCTCAATGGGTCTCGGATCCTCCCGACCTGGAATGGAGCGAAAACGTATTGAATCGTCCGGTAATTCTTCCCGGCTACGCGTATTATTGTCCGCATAGCAACAATCCATAATCACCAGGAGATGTATATCCTTTTCTTTCTTTGCATTCCAAAGCAGGTAGGCTAATTCTTTATCCAACAGATCATAACCGGCCGGTCGGCTGTCGTAGCAAACGATAGAGCCCATTTTTTGATCTGCTTCATAATAGTGAAACGCCGTCGGAGCTTTCTTGCGAGCGCCGTGACCACTGAAGTAGAACAGACAAATATCTCCGTCCCGGGCATCATCAAAATGAGAAAATCCATTAATGATGGCCGCTCTGGTAGCGTCCTCATTTACCAGTTCTTTATCGTAGAATAGATGCCCTGTTTTATGGCAATAATCAGCTAAAAACTGCCGGAAATATCTATAATCATTTTCGCATCCCCGCAAAGAAGGCACCTCTTCCGGATAATGATTGATAGCAACAAAAAAGGCAAATATTTTTTTTTGAGGGGGCGACATATTTATTATTTTCTGTACCGATTGAATTGGGAATTCCCAAAGCACTGTTGCCAATATTGATAAATGTATAAAAAAAGTGTTTTTTCTCGTAACAGTTTCTTCAATTAGACTATAGTATAATTGTAAACAAGAAGAACATCTATTCCTCAATTCTGACTACTCCTTGATTATCGAAAGGAACGAATAACAACCCATGGAAACTATCGAAACTCCAGTGTTATCGGCCGGTGATCGAGTAATATCTACCGGCCTTTTTTAAAAACTTATTGTTACTTAAGACCAATGTTAAATATTTGTAAAAACGGTGCCTACAGGCCTTCAAATTATTGTTATTTTTGAAAAACTATAATAGTCATATTCCACAGAAATGAATCTATACAAAATTTTCACCCCGTCCTTCCCGAAGTAGAATCCTTTGGACATAGAGGCCACTTATTGGACCAGTCACTACTTTAATTTTTTCTAAATTAGAGGCACCGATAAACAGATAATGATCCAGCAAATGGCAGAAACCCGTAATAATCAGATCCGAGCATTGGTCGAAAGAGGAAAGACTTTGCAAGCCATCGAATTGGCTCTGCAAACGGTAGAAGAATTTCAATTAGGCGAAGAAACCAGGTCGGAAT
>JAGQXH010000440.1 GCA_020436695.1 Lewinella sp.
TTACAGTGTGTTGCGATTTTCCAGTCATTAATCCAACGTCTTACGAAGGTCTTGAGATGGCGATCGGTATCGAAAAGGGCGCATTCTGGGGACCACTGGAATACTATTTTTTGCTCGATCTGAATATGGGGCTGGGCCAATATAAAGCACAGAATAACCAAAATTTCACCATAGCTCCGGAGGTATTTAATCTACGTTATCGTTCCCTGGGAGCTGCTGCCGGAGGAGGACTCGGACTATGGATCGCCAGACGGGTAGCACTCAACTGGGAATTGCGCTGGCCCGGCACTTTTTATAAGACCCGGGGAACTTATGTCTCCTTCACAGTGCAGCCTACCGGTAGAGAACCCGGCGAGGGATTGATATGGCAGGATGCGCCGGAAAGCTATCTTAGTTTGTTATTTTCGTTTTGGTAGTAAATGTCCATTTGGTAAAGTTGATGGCAAAAAAACAACTGCTTTGCGGGGAAGGGCCGGGAATAAGCTTGTATCTTTCTCCTGTTGCAAAGCTAATGTACCATGCCCGTTCCTTCTCTGGATTCCTGGACTTCTCTCTTCCTGCTGGCTGCCGGACAGGGGATTTTCCTGAGTCTGTTACTATGGCCGATTAAGAAGAAAGCTGCATCGCATCGAAAGTGGCTGGCGGCCATGATGCTGGCCTTTTCTCTGCTGCTGGTATTCAATGTCAGCTTCTGGACCCGGTATAACTGGTATTTTCCTCCCATCAATCTATCGTATCCTACTCTGGCTTATCTGGTCGGCCCCTTTTTGCTGTTTTATCTGGATGGGCGATCTGTTAAACCACGTTTCCGGCGCTTCCGGTGGGTACATTTTCTACCGGCCGTACTGGTTTTCTTTTTAAGGTTGCCGGCCTATTGGTATCCGGTTGCCGAGTTGCAGGGGCTAATGCAGGCCGGAGCTACGAACAATGCCCCTTTGCACCGGTGGGGACTCTCCTTTCTGGTACAACCGTTTTTTATCGTTTTTTATCTGTTGGTCTATGCCGCACTGGTCAATTGGTATGGAAGCCGTATTCGAGAAGAGGAAAGCAAGGATGAAGCGGATACCGGCTTGTCGATTCGTTTATTGACACTCTGCTTCAACCTCTATATCCTGGCTTTCATTGCCTATTATCTATTGGTACGTATGTCCTTTTTCCGGGTAGAGCACGACTATCTGATCTCACTGGTCATGGCCGCGTCTATTTACGTGATCGGTTACACCGCACTCCGACGCCGGCCCGCAGATGTATTAGCACATTCGGAAAAGGCAAAATATCAGTCCTCTTCTCTAACTACTTCCGCTACGATCTCCATTGCCAACAAACTGAATACGCACATGCAACAGCAACGGCCGTACCAAAACAATGAATTGCGGTTGAGCGATCTTGCTGATGCACTGAATGTATCTTCTCATCATCTTTCTCAGGTGATCAATGATCATTTTGGAAAGACGTTCAATCAGTTTATCAATGAGTTTCGCATTCAGGAAGCCATGAAATTGCTGCAGTCGGAAGCGCATCGTCAAAGCTATATTATTGATATAGCCTATCAGGTAGGTTTCAATAATAAAACAACCTTCAATCACGCCTTTAAGGCTCAAACCGGAATGTCTCCTTCAAAATGGCGGGAATATCACGGTGAAAGACCTTCTGCTGCCAGGTGATTGAGGACAACATGTACTAGTAAACAGAACGGAATATATCCTACAACCTTCAATTCACTTTTAACTTATTATACCCACCACTCCTCGACCCGGACCTCCCGGTATTGCTTTCCTTTGTGGTCTTCTTACCTCTGCTTTGTCGTCAGCAGGACATTGAGACTAATCGATGATGGAGCTTTAATCTTTTGAAATTCATTAGCTTATGAGGTTGGACAACCCACCGTGATACTTTTGTAATATCCTCGTGATCCCCTCGCCATACCCTCCGGTTAGTTTTGTACGCATCAGGTGACGACAACTCACCAGATCAAGTTTTTTTTAACATCTAATGAAAATGATCATGAAAAGACCTGTTTTATTTTTAATGCTTTTGGCCATTCTGGGAACCGGTTTTATGGCTTGTGAAAAGGATACTACTACAGTAACGGTAGATTCCAGTATGCCCACCGGCATGTTAACCGTATCGAAAAGTGGTGATTTTGTGGCACAGAACGGCACGCCAACAGTAGGTACTGCCGCCCTGGGAACTGATGATGACGGCGAGATATTCCTGCGATTCAATAATGGTTTTGCCACCGAATTGGGTACCGGCACCGTATCCGTGTATCTGTCCACCTCCGAAAATTTCGTGGCTGATCCGGCCAACGGTAATCCCGATCTGCGCGTAGTAGGAGCCGTCAGTCATAACGGCGATAACTTTTTCAAACTGGATGATATGGTAGACAGCAAGTTTTCTTATGTCATCCTTTGGTGTGGAAGTGCCAATATCCCCTTTGGCTACGCCGCCTTGCAGTAATTGATAACTTTCAGTTGAATCGGACGCTTGCACAATTGGACGAAGGGATCTAGAGATTATCGGACTTCCAAACGTCCATAAATCCCTATGTCCCAACGTCCTATTATCCCAACATGCTATTAGCCATGATATACAGACAATTAATACCTGCTTTATTATTGCTCCTACTTATACCTGCATTGACCGAAGGACAAAGCGGCTGGACGAGAAATAAAGGGGGCTGGTATGCCCAGGCGGAAGCCATGTCGTTTTCATCCAATAACTATTATTCAACGGAAGGAATGCGCAATGAAGGAAATACTTTTTTCAGCTATGGCTTAAAGACATACGCTGAATACGGCTGGAGCGACCGACTGACGTCAATTTTTAACTGGCCTTTGTTAAAAATGCAGCACTTCAGCGGTACGGGTACTGCCGTCGGCCTGGGAGATGTGCAACTTGGCGTAAAATATGCCTTGTCAAAAAAATGGCCGGTTGCTATTGGCCTGGCAGTGGATATCCCAACGGATGACGGCAAATTGTTTGCACAGGCCAAAGAGGAGAACGACCTGGGCATACGCGAGCGGGTCAACCTTCCGACCAGCGACGGTGAGTTTAACTTCCGGGCCAACCTGGCGGTTTCCCAATCTTTCAACGGAGGGCACTCTTACGCCAGTTTATACGGAGGTGTCAACTTGCGTACACAGGGATACAGCCATCAGTGGCAATCCGGAATTGAATTGGGACAGTTGCTGTTCGACCGACTGTGGGTAATCGGAAAACTTAACCAACAGGGACGTTTTTCGGATGAGGTCAACCGGAGTGTGTCATTCCTTTATGGAGAAGGCACTACATATTCTGCCTATAATGTGAGTCTGCTTTACAAGGTCACTGATCACTTTTTGATCACTGCCGCCTATCAGGACTTTACCGACTTTTTAATTGCAAAACGGAATTTGTATGACGGTGGTACGGTGTCGGTAGGAGTGGCCTTTGAATATTGATCTTCTGATACTGCAATACTACGATGTGCCGTCAATATTTGTAAGTCACATCCGCACATCGTAGTATTGCAGCATCAAACCATCGTAGCATCAGACATGCGCAAACTCACCTTCCCCGATCCGCATCGCCGGAAGCACTTCGATTTTTTTCGGGCTATGGATATGCCCCATTTCAGTATTTGCCTGCAATTGGATATTACCGAAACGCTTCGATTAGTTCGCTCCGAAAATTTGCATTTTACCTCTACCATCGTTTACCTGGTAAGCCGGACAGCTAATAATATTGCTCCTTTCCGGCAACGCATCCGGGGAGAAGCCGCAGTTGAACACGAACAGGTGCATCCCTCCTTTACCGTACAGACCAGGGTGTCGGACGTATTCAGCTTCTGTCAGGTCAATTACCTGGAAGACTATGTCGCTTTTGCAACTGCAAGCCGGGTTGCCATTGAACGCATGCAAAACCAACCCAGTTTTGAAGATGAGGCAGGTCGGGACGATCTGCTCTTCCTTTCCTCTTTCCCATGGGGGAGATTTACCGGGCTGACCCATGCCATGCATTATTCACCAGTCGATTCGGTGCCGCGCATCACCTGGGGCAAATTTTACGAACAGGGAAAGCGGGTGCTGATGCCATTGTCGGTGCAGGCCCATCATGCGCTGGTAGATGGTAAACACGTGGGGCAATATTGCGAGCTTTTTGAGTCCCTAGCCTCGGAAACTAGTCTCTGGATACCCTGATTCAAGGGCTACGTCAATTTTTTTTGCGATAAATCGTTTTTTTTTCAGCTGCACGAAAATTTTGAGACAAACGGATGCGGGAAAAATATTTATTTGAACAAGCATCTATTTTCCGATAATATTCGGATTTCAACTTGCAAATCGGAACAAATTCACGTTTGAATTTGTCCACCATCAGCCTTTGCGATTGAAAATCAGTAATATATACAATACCTTTGCATCAGATTTAAGCTTAGTGTACCCAAAACACTTACTTGTTTACACTCCTGCAACAAAAAAATCGCGAATGTTAAAAAAACAGTATTCTAAAAGCAAGCCCATTTGCAAAGTAACTTTCACCCTCCCCCAAGAAGCCGTAAACGGTGGGAATGTAGTAAAGGTTTTAGGTGAATTCAATAACTGGAGTTGGAAAGAAGGCCTCCCCATGAAAGCCGGAAAGGACGGCTTCAAAGCTTCCGTTGAGTTGGCTACCGGCCGTCACTATGAGTTTCGCTATCTGGTTGATAATGAGACCTGGATTAACGACTGGGAAGCAGATGCCTATTATCCCACTCCCTATGGTGTGGAAAACAGCGTAATATATATCGAATCAGTCGAGATCGCAGTACCGAGGGCCAAGAAAGAGGACGCTCCGAAGAAGGCCAAGAAAGCGACTAAAGCTGCTCCCAAGAAGGAAAAACCTGCGGCTAAAGCAACTGCAAAACCAGCCGCCAAAGTAGCTGCAAATCCTGATGATCTGAAAAAGATCGAGGGTATCGGTCCCAAGATCGCTCAACTGCTGAACGAAAAAGGCATTTATACTTTCGAAGATCTGAGCAAAGCAAAAAAAGCTACTCTGACCGCTGTATTGGCCGATGCCGGCAGCCGGTTTAAAATGCACGATCCCACCACCTGGCCGAAGCAGGCAAAACTGGCCGCAGGCGGTGAGTGGGATAAGCTGACCAAGCTCCAGGATGAGCTGAAAGGCGGCAAGGTGAAATAAATGTCGTTATCCGGATCGACTTTTGAGTTGTTGTCGAACCGCTGCACATTTTTGCATTATTACTTTGACTAACGACTATTGACTGATGACTTGTAAGGAATTATCTCCGGAACAGCCATCGGACAGATAGCTGCCGAGGAGTCTTTTGATAAACCAGTTTAAAAATTATAAGATCATGATCGAGAAAAAATTCTTGAAATCCAAGCCGGTATGTAAAGCAACCTTTACGCTTCCGGTTGAAGCTGCTCCCGACGCTAAAGAAGTAAGCCTGATAGGTGAATTCAACGATTGGGATATTGCTAATGCTATTCCTTTGAAAAAATCAGCTAAGGCTGGTGTATACAAAGCACTGGTAGAACTGGAGACCGGAAAATCTTACGAATTCCGTTACCTGATCGACGGCGAAACCTGGGAGAATGACTGGGCCGCCGATGCTTATACGGCTTCTCCGTTCGGTGAGGAAAACTCTGTAGTAAGCACCTTGAACTAAGAAGCAGCTTAGGCTTTTGCCTATAGCGTTTTTTTAGACAGAGTTAAGACAAGAAGAATTGACTAAAACGGGTCGAACACTGGTTCGTCCCGTTTTTTATTGCCGCTGTCGCCGAATCCAATAAAATTATTGGTAATCCTTTTATATTTCCTATTTTTAAGCCCACCCTGGCATCTGTTCAACTTAAACGACGAAGCAAAACAATGGCCAACATAAAAAACCACAGCCTTTTCAACGAATTTGATATCAACTTATTTAAGGCGGGAAAGCTGTTTAGAGCATACCACTTTCTGGGGTCCCACATTATAGAAGTGGATGGAGAGTGGGGTGTTCAGTTTGCCGTATGGGCACCGAGTGCTAAAAAGGTTTCCGTCAAGGGGAATTTCAATGGTTGGAATGCGGGATCGCACCCTTTATCTCCTCGCTGGGATGGGTCCGGTATATGGGAAGGTTTTGTGCCCGGTCTGGGCAAGGGGGCGTTATATAAATATCACATTCTGACGGCAGAAGGCAGACAGATCGAAAAGGGCGATCCTTATGCCCTCTTTTGGGAAATCCCGCCGAATACGGCTTCCATCGTCTGGGAGTTTGACCACCAATGGAAGGATGAGGAGTGGATGAAAAAGAGGAGCGATGTACAGGGCCTGAATCGTCCTTATTCGGTGTACGAAGTCCATCTGGGTAGCTGGCGTAAGCGCAATAAAGGCACAGAATCGCTAAGTTATAAAGACCTGGGCGATGAGCTGGTGAACTATGTCAAGGACATGGGCTATACCCACATTGAGTTTCTTCCGGTAATGGAACATCCTTACTTTCCGAGTTGGGGATATCAGGTGACGGGCTATTTTGCGCCGACCAGCCGTTTTGGCCTGCCGGATGATTTTATGTATCTGGTAGACCGCTTCCATCAGGAGGGGATCGGTGTACTCCTGGATTGGGTACCTTCCCACTTCCCGGCCGATGCGCATGGTTTAGCCGATTTCGATGGTACTCACCTCTATGATCACGCCGATCCGCGCAAAGGATTTCATCCGGACTGGAAGAGCTGTATCTTCAATTATGGACGTAATGAAGTGCGCAGTTTTCTGATCTCTAATGCTTTATTCTGGCTGGATGCTTATCATGTGGACGGCTTGCGGGTAGATGCTGTGGCCTCGATGCTTTATCTGGATTATTCGCGTGAAGATGGTGAATGGATACCCAACCGCTACGGCGGCAATGAGAATCTGGAGGCCATCGATTTCCTGCGGGAGTTCAATGAAACGGTCTACAGAGAATATCCCGATTCAATTACAATTGCGGAAGAATCAACGGCCTGGTCGGGAGTGTCCCGGCCGACCTATACCGGAGGGCTTGGTTTCGGTATGAAATGGATGATGGGCTGGATGCACGATACGCTCAACTATTTCAAACACGATCCGATCCACCGGCAGTATCATCACAACGAGATCACGTTTAGCCTGGTCTATGCGTTTACCGAAAACTTCATGCTGCCGCTTTCTCACGATGAAGTGGTACACGGTAAAGGCTCGCTGATGGATCGCATGCCCGGGGATGAATGGCAGCGCTTTGCCAATATGCGCCTGCTGTTCGGTTATATGTTCACCCATCCCGGTACCCAGTTGATGTTCATGGGC
>JAGQXH010000441.1 GCA_020436695.1 Lewinella sp.
TATTACCGGCGCAAAAAAAAATACAATAAAGGGAAGCCACGTTTTCATGCCAAGATCATTGTCGATTGCCAGATAAGGAATTAACGAAGGACTTGATCTAGCCGCCGATCGGTCTATCGCGTTCTTCCGCCCCGGATGAACTGGTTTGACTGGAACCAGATGAACTGGGCGTCGGATCGGTATCTCTCGTAACAACATCTTTAAAAATTTCCACTTTAAGCTCAAACTCCTGCCCCTTTTCCACGGGTGTGCCCAGGTCAACAAAATACACCAAAGGCGTGAGATAGTCCATTTCTTCGATCTTTGCTTCACGATAGCAGTAAAGCTTTACCTGAATAACCCCCTTGCTTTCTAATTTACTGGTATCCACCACGGTATCCTCTTCGGCGGCCCGGTAGTTTGTTTTATCCGCAATAGTTATCACATGGAGATAATAATGATCCCGGAAACTTTTGTCAGCTTGCTTTTCGCTTTCTTTTACCAGTTGTAACTGGGGTTTAAAAATCTTCATTATGACATGTTTTAGATTAGAACACAGTTAATACACGCTCCAATTTATCACTAATACCTCATTTAACCAAAATGTAAGGAACTGTAGTTCAATTGTATGAGCACAAAGATAAGCCACTCCGTTTCGCTTGACAATACCAGAAATACAGGAGGCTGTCTACCTACTTTTAAGTAGCTTCACAATCCCAAATAAGCCTTATATTTAGATCTGAATATCTGTTTGTCAAGCAGCCATCCGGTTCCGGTCACATCATCTCCGAGGCAAGGTGACCGCCGGTTCGCCTTAAACTCCAGCTTATATGTCTGTAATGTATGCCTTATTGGTGGCCATCAATGATTATCCTTCAGCGCCCCTCAAAGGTTGCGTCAATGATCGTAATACTTTTGCTGATTTCCTTCAGGATTGGTGCAAACAAAAAGGTATAGATCTTCGCTCTAAACTATTGACAGATGCCGAAGCTACCCGTGACGGTGTGCTCCAATCCTTTGATCATTTCGAATCGGCCGGCACTGATGACCTGTGCCTGTTTTATTTTGCCGGCCATGGTTCCCATTATCCGGTGCCGCCGCACTTCAAGCATCTGGAACCGGACGGAGAAATAGAAACTATCGTCTGTCATGACAGCCGCTCTCCGGGAGGGCGGGATCTGGTAAGCAAAGAACTCTCCTTTCGGATCTGGGAAGTAAGCCCTAAAAACAGGACTACTCCGTTTATAACCGTCATGGATTGTTGCCATTCCGGAGCTTTCCGGTCGTCGCTAATTGATAAGAGCGATATTTCGATCCGGGAATTGAGGTCAACGACCAATGCCATTCCAATTACGGATTTTTATGGATTCAAACAATATACAAAAGATCCTGACGGACGGATAAGCCCCCCTCAGGCCCGCCGCATTCATTTGGGCGCGGCGCGTGACCTGGAAACGGCCAAAGAAGTTCGCATTGACGGACATCGGAGAGGGATATTTACCTACAGCTTTCTCGAAGTGATGTCTCAGACTTCAGGTGCACTTCCTTATCATGAATTGATCAAACGCATCAATAATATCATCCGAAAAGCGGTAAGTGACCAGTCTGCCCAATTACAGGCTACTCAAACCGAAGATAAACAACTGCTCATTTTCAGCAATGTTCCGACACCTGATAAAACCATTTATTTGATCAGTCACGATCACGATAGAGGCTGGACCGTGGACGCCGGTGCAATTACCGGCATCCCAGCCGGAGATGAAAAACAAAAGACTTACTTTAAGTTAGTGGAAGATGGTCACCTGATAGCGGTAACCGGTGTATATCCGCATTACTCGACGGTGCATGATATGACCGGCTACGCTAAACATCAAACCTACAGCGCAACGCTGGATCGCCTGGCCGAATCCCGTTTTTTGCTCGCCATTTCCGAAGAGATGGACCCTGGGCTAAAGGAATTGCTACAATCCGCTTTACCGTTTATAAAATCCAACGTTTTTCATGTAACTTCCGAAATTAGTCAGTCCGATTTTTTGATCAGAGGAACCGACCTAGCTTTTTCACTACACCGAAAAGGAGAAACCGCCATAATTGGACAATCCATGCCGGTACTCAATGAGGATGCCGTGGCGGCTTTCATTCAGGAAGTGGAAATTATGCTTAGATGGTATGGGATTATGCTGCTTCACAATCCGGTCTCTACTATTGAGGATAGTGAACTGGAGATCACCGTAAACCGGGTGATCGAAACGGGTAACTATGAAGACCATACTAAGGTTTTAGCCGAGGATTGGTCCTCTCCCGTCCTGTTTGAGTATATTCAGGCCGATGGAAAATGGCATAAACCTGCTTTCCAGTTTCACATCAAAAATACCGGAAGCCGTCAGCTTTGGGTCAGCCTGCTGTACCTGGCCGATGATTTCAGTATTACTAATCAATTAATACCGATGCAGGCACTGGAAGCCGGGCACGATGTTTGGGCATTAGATTTTGACTCCGCCGGCCGTAGTTATATCACCCTGTCACTTAAACTGGAAGATTTTCACCTGCGCCGGGGGATCAATACGATCGAAGAGCACCTGAAGCTCATTGTTGCCACCGACCCGTTTGACACCAATCAATTCAATCAAAAAGGAATCGACTGGGAAGATCCGGGCAGAACACAGATAAAACGCGCTTTTGAATCCCGTGGTCAAATAAAAAGACCGGATTGGAAAAGCTTTAATATTTCTATCCTCATCCGGGACCCGGGCAGTCGATCATCCATTTATGCATCCTCTGATAAAAAACCGACTTCCTGATTGACAGATATTTTAACTTCTTAGTTTTTAATGAATCGCAAACCAGTCATTGTTTTATGCGCTGCTAACCAGGCCTCGTCGCCGCTTTCCTATCCCGAACAGGAGATAGAAGCGATCAATCAAATTCTTTATCCCTTAAAACGGACCGATGTCATTGAAATTGAACGCCCGTACGGCCGATCTTTACAGGATCTGGCTTACGTTTTTTTAAATCAAAAGGACGGTATTTCCATTTTCCACTATGCCGGTCATGCTGACTCCCAGGCGATTTTTTTCCCGGACAAAGCAGCCCATTCAAAAGGGCTGGCCCGCATACTGGGCGAACAGGAAAACCTACAGCTGGTCTTCCTGAATGGTTGCTCAACTTCCGGCCAGGTCGACGCGCTATTCAAGGCTGGCATAAAAGCGGTAATCGGCACTTACGCGCCGGTAGGAGACCGCAAAGCGCTTGATTTTGCCAAGGCATTTTACAATGCCCTGGCCAGCGGCCGCAATCTACAGCAGGCGTTCAATTTTGCCAAAGGTATTATCGAAGCAGATACCTCATTCTCGGGTGCACCGGCCATTGAATTTGTCACAAACCGTAGTTTGTCGCCCCGCTATGAAGAGCAAACTGAGTTACCCTGGAATCTATTTGTGGCCGACGAGCACCGTGAGGTCCTCCGGTGGAGGCTCGTTGAACAGCGCAAATCGACCTGGTGGAAATACCCGATCCTCATCTTGTCAGTTATTGTACTTGGATGGTTGATCTTTGAGGGGCTGCCGCCCACGGTACGTACACCCGGTGCCGACAACGATACTCATCAGGATAGCATCCCGGATATTGATCAGGAAAGCCGGAACCAGGATACGGTTCCCGGGGTTATAGAAACGGAAGTGCCCGATGATCCGGTATTGCCTCCCGCTCAATTGGAAATTATTCCATTATCCCACGACTTCGGAGAAATGATCGAAGGCAGCGAAGCATCGTTTGAACTAAATGTTAGTAATACCGGCGGGCAAACCTTAAAGATCAGCTCGGTAAGCTCCCAGGATGAATGGTTGCGGATCATCTCCTACGACCAGGCAGTCGCTCCCGGACAGAGCAGTACCGTCACTATTCAAGCCAGGGCACTAGCTCCGGCAATTGCCCGAACCGGCGGTATTCGTATAAGCAGTAATGGAGGTAACCGGAATGTTACTTTCGATCAGGAGGTGCTCAGCCGGTTTATCGACCTGGATGATTGCCCTTTAGGATATGAGCAGGTTAAGATCAGCTATGTATTTGAAGGAGACAATTATTCCTTCACCTCTGAAGCCGGGGGAAAGATCGATCTGAAAATACCCCGGGTCTGGGTAAAGAGCAGTGAAGAAAGAATGGTACGATTTGAAAAAGATACGATCACTTACCAGGAACCAATGGATATTGACGGACAGTGCATTCAAATTCCGATGAATTTAAAAACTACCCTAGATAAATAGTAAGGTATGCTAAACGCCTTTAAATATATGGCAGTAGTCACCCTTTTGGCTGGTCTTTCCGGGAGCTCTTTTGCTCAAAAAAGGATCAACATCAGAGTGATCGTTTTAAAAAAGGACTCCAATACCAGGATCGACGGCGCGGAAATCCGTTTTGATGAAAGAAATATGAATGTGGTCACGGTGAACGGTGAAGCAAATTTCCAGATAGATTCGGCCACGTATTACGGAAAAAATGTAAGAATAGAGGCCCGTCATCCGGATTATATAGAAGAGTCTCCCACTTTTGAGAACATTGGTGAGGGGCGTAGTTTCACCATCGAACTGTCGTTGCCCATATTTATTTCCGGTCGCGTAACCCAATCAGGGAAGAATGATCCGGTACCGGGAGCCAGAGTGATCGTAAGAGATAAGGAACTCGAACAAGAAGGAGTAGATACAACGAATGAATACGGTATCTATCGGATAAAAACCGGATTTAAACCCGGAAATGGATTTCAAATAGAATTAATACATCATGATTTTCACCGGCCGGAGATTATCAGGGATCGAATACAGGTAGACGAGAATATTTTTGATTTCGAACTACTCCCACTTTACGATGATCCGGATGGTGATGATGATGATCCTGTCTCCTTGCCCGCACTGGAAGGACAAACCCTCTACAAAAAGGATGGGAGTACCTTATCCGGAATAGTGCTCACCGATTACGGTCGGTCTCTGCGTACAGAAACCGATTCGTTGGGCAAATACGTCTTACCCAATCTGGATCGTAATTGGGAAGAAATAAAATTCCTGGTTGAATCCCCGAAGATTGGGAAATTTCCCTTGCACCGGTATAAATATATCTTAAAAGCTCCGCGAAAGAAAAAGCATTACACCAAGACCGATTTCGTTCTGCAGGATAATTATATCATCAACCAGCCCCGTTGGCAACTCACTATCGGATTGGCAGCTTTGGGAGGCATCGCCTATTGTATGGCCGAGGGTGCAGAAGGGGCCTACGAAGATGATCCCAGGAATATCAGTAAGCACAAATGGGCCCGTACTATTCGTATGAGTGCAAATGGTTTTTTTATGCTTAGCGGAGCTTCAGTGATTGTAAATATTACTATTTTTAGAAAACGCCCGGTAACCACCCGGGTACTTAATGGTATTAAAGGTTAAGCTTAGCAGTCTTGCAATTGAAAATTATAACTACTTATGAAAAATGTAATCAGTTTCATACTGTTATCATTGGGTAGTTTGATCTTTTCAAACTGCTACAAAGAACCCATAGCTCCGATTAAAACCTGCTTTGAGGGAATGAACCTCAATCTCCCAGGCAGTCTCCTTCCCGAATCCGTAAATTTTATCGGTTTGTCCGGGAAAGGCTTGCGTTTTTTTAATCCACGTGAATACCCGGATCAACTTCTGCTCGATGGTACCGCTGTAGAACTGTCCAATATTGACTATCAATATGCGAAAGCCGACTCGATCAGGCTGACTATTCCCAATCGGAATAACAAAAAATTCGGTATCGGCCGGGTGGAATTGATCGCAAACTTTGACGGGGTAGATGAAGTCTACCATTGTGGAAATGTAAGCTTGAAGAAAAGCTTCTGCTATGAAAGCCCATTGGATCTGATCCCGGCTTCCGGCAGATCGGGAGATAAGATTGTGCTCAAGAACTTAAATGGGCAGTTTGACAACCCGAAAAACTTTCGTGTTTTCTTTTACTCGGGTGGTGCCCGAACATCAGCGAACATCAAAGAAGAATTGGTCGATGGTGGTACGGGAATAGAGTTGACCGTGCCGTCCCGGTCACTCGACAGCAACGCACCCTTGGAGGAAGATATTCAAATTGAGATCTACGACGGTGATATTTTGGTTTGCACCGCAACAGGGCCTTCCTTCACCTATGAATACACCTATACCGCCGAAGTGATCGGAGGGCAACTGGGACAATCCATTTGTTCGTCCGATTGCGGCAGCGACACGGCCCAATTTTGCTTTCCACGAGGGATAGACGTTGATGAAGCAAGCAACGTCTACGTAGCCGATACCGACAATAAGGTCATCTGGAAGATCCCCTATAACGAAATGGACGGAGCCTATGAGTTACCACAGCTTTTGGCCGGACGCTGCCGGGAAACCGAGCCGATACGCTGTGATGAAGGCACTATGAATCGCAACGGCAATTTGCTCAGCGCCTATTTCGACGCTCCGGCCTATTTGGCCGTCGACCGGTCCGTAACAGGTAACGGCAATATTTACATTACGGAAAGCGGTCAGGGGCATCATTTTCTGGTGCGCAAAATACAGGGGAGCAGCATATCGACTTTCGCAGGTAAATGTAATGATATTCGAACGCCCCTGCTCGAAGTTGGGGATACCGGGGCTAAGAATGAAGTCAGTTTCAATAATCCGCAGGACATTGCCGTTGATTCCGACGGGAACGTATATGTGGCTGATTTTGACCTGTGGGGGGTTTTCAAGATCAATTCTTCCACCAATGAAATGAGTTACCTGGCCCAAATTCCTTTTCCCAAAGGGCTACACCTGGTAGAAGGATCGACAGGGAAAAAATTGTATGTGACTTCCCATGTCAATAGATCAATAGAAATGATCGACCTGGACAATGACAATAAGCTAAGCACCCTATCTACCGATTTCAACAAACCCAGTGGGATCACCGCTGATCCTGCCGGTAATCTCTTTATTGCGGATGAAGGTGACAATCAAATTTTCAGATTGGATACCGCCGGCACCCGTACCCTGTTGAGTATCCGGGACAAGGATGGTCAATTAATCACGTTTGATCACCCGCAGGGGCTTGCTTACGATGACCGGCACGACCGGCTATTAATTGTCGATACCGATCACTATGTAGCTTGGGGTGTAGCCATAAAATAAATGTTTTCAATAAGTGCTTAGTCAATTATAACACCTATGCACTACTTCTCTGGGTACGGATACATTAGCGGCATTGATATCTACAATGATCGTAGTGCATCCATTTGCCCCAATGATCTTCCGGTAGTCATTATTCCCCTCGGAGTGCTCTG
>JAGQXH010000442.1 GCA_020436695.1 Lewinella sp.
CCCAGTGCGCCGGTCCAGATCGATGTTAACAATCACCGGATATCCAAGGGGATTATGTTTGACCTGGTGGTTATCATTTTACCGGCCCTTTATCTTGCAGCCCGAATATTTCTATCTATCTCCCTGCTCTGGATCGTAAAGTACAGCAGTGATGTAGAGGAGGAGATGTGAGGTAGATGATAACAAGGGCAAGATCAAATGCCAGACACAAAGCTCTCCTGAACTTGACATTTGATCTTGAATTTGAACTTTTCCTGTTATTGAGAAAGGTACTGCTCCCAGAATTTCAATCGGTTCAGATCCGGCAGTGAAGTGGTCTTTGTTTCCGTATCAATGATCAAAGTATTCGGTCTTGCAGTTTTGAACGCTTTCCATTTCGGCAGGCCTTTACCATTGGGGTTGCCCGTGCGGGCAAAATTGACCCAATAGCTCGACATGTGGTTGGCGATCTGATGATCTACTGCCTGCCAGGGCCGATCCAGGGTGTGCAAATTATGGTAGGCGTAGACGATTTCCCCGGAATGAAATGCACCGAAATTAGTTTCCGGAGTATAGAAGGGCAGCCGACGGTTGAAGTTATACAGGTACACGTTCGACTTACTATGCTGATCCTGTAATGTAGCCCATACGTAGCCCTGTATGGCAAAAGTCTCGTCCCGGCTCATATCGGAGCGGGATTTCAATATCTCTTTTTCACTTCCCATGGGATAGACTTTGCTAACGGCTGCGAATTGATCACCGAACCGTTCCCGGGCCTGTTTTTTGAATTCATCGGCTGACTGAGTACCAAATAGCACCAGATCTTCGGCATTCCAGCCGAGTAAAAGAGTAACGTCATTTTGCTTGCCCTGTTGATACATAGCCGCACAACTTTCCGGCACGGCATATCCGTCGATGATCGGCCAACTCATGCCCCCCTGTGCCTGCAGGACCTCATCGGCTGATTTTGCCCGCATTTCAGCTAGAGACTGGCAATTAAGGGCTTTTTCGGCAAATTCGACGCCCATCTTTTCGGCATCGGCCAGGGTAGGAGTTGGCCGTCGGGGATTAGTTACAAAACTTCCACCGCTTTCGGCAATAGCCCGGTGAAAGAGCCCTTTAGCCAGGGGTGACGTCGTGAGATAACTGACGGCAAAAGCTCCGGCTGACTGACCGGCTATGGTCACATTAGCCGGATCGCCACCGAAGGCGGCAATATTTTTCCGTACCCATTGCAAGCCGGCGATCATATCCAGCAAGGCATAGTTGCCCGATGCTCCGTAAGAGGATTCTTGGGTAAGCTCCGGATGGGCCAAAAAACCGAAGACCCCGACCCGGTAATTGATACTGACAAACACCACTCCCTTTTCAGCCATGGCTTCACCATCATAGATCGGGCACCCGCTACCGCCGCTGCGAAAGCCGCCACCGTAGATGTAAACCAGTACCGGCCTTTTTTCCGTTTTGTTATTCGCCCCGGTCCACACATTGAGATATAGGCAATCCTCACTGATCGGTTCTTCGGGAATGAGAAATTCCGATGACCAGTACATAAATGGTGTGGGTTTGCCCTGCACCGGACTCGGTCCGAAAGTGTCGCAGGTTTTTATGCCTTCCCAGGCTTTCGCTGGTTGCGGCGCTTTCCAACGCAGATCACCTACAGGAGGGCCGGCAAATGGAATGCCTTTGTAGATATAGATGGCTCCATTTTCAGAAGTAGTGCCCCTAATCTTTCCTTTATCTGTCTGAATAATAGCAGATTGAGCTGACAGATACAGCGGCAGCAGGAATAGCAGGAGACCAATTAATTTGTACATAATTGCGGTTTTTCGTTGGCAGCAAATATAGTTGATTACAATCTATATTGATTTTCCATTGTAATCTGGCAAGTTGGTGAAACCTGACGTGAAATTAATATTCCGGCAACGGCACAAACTCCTTGTCATCCCCCGGTACTTTTGGAAAATTACCCGCCTTCCAGTCGCGTTTAGCCTGTTCCAATCTTTCCTTATCCGAAGCAACAAAGTTCCAGTAAATGTAGCGCGGTCCGTCCATCACGGCGCCGCCCAACAGCATCATGTGTACGTCATTGAGCGCTTTCACGCTAATCTCATCACCCGGTCGCAGTACCAGCATTTGCCCCGGATCATAGCTGACACCACCGATCTCAATGTGGCCATCCAGTACATACAGGGCACGTTCTTCGGTGCGATTGGGAATTTCGAAGCGGCCATTCGGTTGAATATGCAGGTTAAGGAAGAGCGTATCCCATTGAGTCGGAACGGGAGAAGTTAGCCCCGCAAATTCGCCGATGATGAGCTGCCCACTCCAGTCTTTTTCGGAAATATGAGGCAGGCTAGCGCGGGCTATATGATGAAAAGCCGGTGATCCGTTCTCATGCTCCAACGGCTGAGCCAGCCAGCTCTGAATGCCGAAGATGTGAGAAGGATGTTGCCGTACATCCGGTCCGGTCCTTTCGGAATGCACAATTCCCGAACCGGCAGTCATCAAATTAAGGTCTCCTGGCAAAATACGTAGATCCGAACCCAGAGAATCTTTGTGATCAATGCTCCCCGCTAACAAATAAGTAACCGTGGAAAGTCCGATATGCGGATGTGGTCGTACGTCCAGGCCCTGCCCGCTGAGAAATTCTCCCGGGCCCATCTGATCCCAGAAAATAAAGGGGCCGACCATTCTTTTGTTCCGAAAGGGTAGGGCCCGGCGTACTTCAAAGTTGCCGATATCACTCGTGCGCGGGATGATGACCATCTCCACTACATCCGGGCAATTTAGATCCATATCTGCCGCTGCTCCGGGCATCCAGCTCATATTTTGGGAAGTTTTGAGCGTTAGAAACAGGTTTTCACCCTAAAGATACGATCAGAAATTTGAGTAATCAATTATCAATTGGATGAGTTAGGGTAAAGCAAAACAATAATAGGCATCTCCGGAGCGGGTACCCGGTTTGCCGCCTCCACCGGCAGCGATTACTACGTATTGCTTGCCATCCACTTCAAATGTAGCCGGCGTGGCGTAGGCCCCGGCATCCAACTGATATTCCCATAGTGTTTTACCGGTAGCCTGATCAACGGCCCGGAAGCGTTCATCCATGGCCGCTCCGATGAAGATCAGACCACCGGCGGTAACTGCCGGCCCACCCATATTGAAGGTGCCGGTAGGAGGAAGACCCTGCGCTTCCAGTTCGCGATAGGTGCCCAGCGGAACCTGCCAGATGATCCGGCCTGCATCCAGGTCAATGGCAGAGAGGGTTCCCCAAGGAGGCGTATTTACCGGAAAACCATCAGGATCTTTGAATTCATTATGCCCGGTAGCGACGTACGGTATTTCCTGAGCAAAGCTCAGCTGAAGTTGCTCGCGATCCAGTTTCATATCACGGCCCTCATCTTTTAGAAAAGCAACGATTGCTTGTCGTTCATCATCCGAAAGGTTGGCAAATGTCGGCATGCTTCCTTTGCCGTTCAGCAATACCTGACTGATCTCTTCTTTGCTCTTTTCCTGTGCTATGGTTTTTAGCGACGGTGATCCCGGGTTTCGCGGATTGCCAAAGCCATGACAGGCGGAACAAATGCTGCCGTACAAACTGCGGCCCAATTCGTGTTGCGTGATCACCTTAGCCGGCTCGGCTTTAACCATGGAGATCCATTCAGCCTCATTACTGGCATTGACAATGAGCTGCCGGTTAACCGGATCGTAAGCCGCCCCGCCCCAATCGGTGCCCCCATTAAATTGCGGTAGGGTGACCGAAGGACGTACAGCAGGAGGTAGGAAAATGCTGCCGGTAGTCATGGAATCGAGCCGGGCGCGCACATAGGCGGCCGCTTCCGGACTGCGATTCGTGACGTTGTTTTGATCGAAGTGCTGCCCTGAATACCGGAGTGCTACCGGAGGGAACGGTTGCGTCGGCCAGGATGCCTCGCCGGGGATGGTAGAGGCTGGCACCGGGACTTCTTCAATGGGAAATATAGGCTCACCGGTTTCCCGATTTAGTACAAAGAGATGTCCCATTTTTGTGGGTTGGGCCAGGGCATCGATAAGTTGTCCGTCCTGCTCTACCTGTACCAGATTGGGCGGACAGGGAATGTCATAATCCCAGATGTCGTGATGAACTACCTGGTAATGCCATACCCGTTCTCCGCTGGCCGCATCCAGTGCCAGAATACAATTGGCGAACAGGTTCTGCCCGATCCGGTTACCTCCCCAATGATCATAAGTAGAAGAGCCGGTACCGCAATATACGATACCCCTTTCCTCGTCGAGGGTAAATCCACCCCAGGCATTGGCGCCGCCGAGATGTTGCCAGGAATCCTCCGACCAGGTTTCGTAGCCGAATTCCCCCGGATGCGGAATAGTGTGGAAGATCCACTTTTGTTCACCGCTGCGTACATCAAACGCCCGAATATGGCCGGGAGCCGCTGCTGCCGGTCCTTCGCCGAGGGTAGAGCCTAAAATGTAGAGGTCTTTGTAAATGATACCAGGGGTGGCGGCGGTTACCCACATCGTGCGTACTTCGCGATCCAGCCCTTCGTACAGATCGACAATTCCCTCTTTACCGAATTCTGGAACGAGCTGGCCGGAATCGGCATTCAGTGCATATAGGTTAGAGCCGGCTACGTAGAGGATACGTCGGTCGTTGCCATTTGTCCAGTAGGTTACTCCCCGGTTTACACCGCCTGCCTGCCTGCCTGCATAAGGATCGAAACGCCAGACTTCCTCACCGGTTGCTGCCTGCAGTGCAATCAGCTTCAGGCCGGGAGAAGTCAGGTACATCATGCCATCTACTATAATGGGATTGCACTCGATGGTGCTTCCGGTTCCTTGCCGGCTATCTCCGGTTCGGAACGTCCAGGCAAGTTCCAGTTGGGATACATTGCCCGTGTTGATCTGATCCAGACTGGAATACTTAGTGCCGAGGCGGTCCGCGCTATATACCGGCCATTCTATCGGTGGCATAGAGGGATCTATTCCGCAACCGATCAAAGTAAATACAAGGAAAGCAAAAGTTGATATCGTCTTTATGTTCATTGTTTTTTGTTAAGCCTGATATACTATAGCGACGATGTTTGGGGCTCCTTAACATTACTTCATCTATTGGAAAAGAGTAAGCCGGTAAAACGAGAATTTCGTGGCAGTTCGGTATAGGTGATTTTGGGCAGGGAGTGGGGGTTGAGGGTGGGCCCACCCATTCCGCCGCCGCCGACCATCTACACCTCGCCGCGATCTCTCAGGGCAATGAGAAACCTGGCTCTCCGACTGCATATGGTCGCAAAGTGACTTTATCCTGTCGGTCCCATTAGCCGGATCCTGGCAAAGTGAAGAACCAATAGTTATGTTTCTTATGCTTGCGGTTGATGGATGTAGCTTAGTGAACCACCCAAGGCATGCATTAGTAGCCATGGATCACTTCATACATCAGCCCCGAGAATTTCATTTTAGGTAAATCATCTTCGACGGCTGCGGAAAGCAGCTAAATGAGTGGGAAAAGGCATCGAATGTGCCTTTCTAGCTATGATGGGTTGAATGTAAAACAAAAAAGATTTATATTCAAATTTTAATACAAATAATCTAATGAATCTATTTGCAAAAAAAACACCTCCCAGATTTTTTCTCCCTATTTTTGGAACTGTTCCAAAACCAACCTTAAACATGAGGAATATAGTATGGCTATGTACCCTGCTTTTAGCAGTGGCCTGCCAACCGGTGAGCGAAATCACGTCGACCGGCTCGGATCAACCAACCATTGGGCCAACCGAATTACCCTTCACGCCCTTGTCTCTTGACGATATGTCAGCCTTCCAGCCTACAGCATCCAACTGGTCAATTGCTGGCCAGGTCTTGTCCGATCACACGAAAGAGCATGATATAACGGCACAACCAGGGACCGGTGTATTGATCAATCAAAACAATGAGACAGATAAGGATGATCTGTATACCAACTGGGAACACGGTGACCTGGAGATCTTTCTGGACTTCATGATGCCTAAGGGCTCCAATTCCGGCGTGTACTTTCAGGGGCGCTACGAAGTACAACTGCTCGACAGCTGGCTGGTGGATGATCCTACGGCCGGAGACTGTGGTGGTATCTATGAACGTTGGGATGAATCCAAACCGGAAGGGCAGAAGGGATACGAAGGGCATGCTCCTCGGTTGAACGCTGCTAAGGCCCCGGGCCTATGGCAACAATTCCATATCATTTTCCGGGCTCCACGATTTGATGAAGCCGGTAATAAGGTCGGGAATGCCCGTTTTGAAAAGGTGGTACACAACGGTAAACTCATCCAGGAGGATGTGGAGTTGTTCGGGCCCACCAGAGGTGCTTTTTTTGAGGATGAGGCTGCGACCGGCCCATTGGTGATCCAGGGCGATCACGGCCCGGTGGCGTTTCGCAATATCCGTTATAAGCGGCATTTTGACGAACCCAGGCTGGAATTGGCGGATCTCCACTATCAATATTATGAGATAGATGGCCCGATCACCGAACTGCCTGATTTCGATTCATTACAGGTGGTGAAAGAAGGGACGACCGATTCACTGGTGTATTCGAAGCTGTCAGAGCGCAATGAGCAGGTGGCTTATGTGTTTAGCGGTCAATTACAGGCGCCGAAAGCAGGTGATTATCTCTTCACCGTTTATTCGGATGACGGTTCTCAACTGTTTATCAACGGGGAGATGATTCTGGATAACGACGGAAAACACGATTATGAACCCAAGTCGGGTCTGATCAATTTGACGGAAGGCAGCCACGATTTCAGGCTCACTTATTTCAACAATAATTGGGGCCAGGGACTAACCGTCTATTTCGAAGGGCCGGAGATGAAGCGACAGCCACTGGTCAGCCGCATACCGAAATACAGCCGGAGAGACCGGCCGCAATTGATTGTCGAACCCGACGGAGGGCCTGAAATGGTACGTAGTTTCGTGATGTACAAGGGAGAAAAACTGACACATGTTATGTCGGTAGGAGATCCAAGCGGATTGCATTATACCGTGGATCTTCGAAGAGGAAGTCTGTTACAGTTCTGGCGGGGTGGATTTGCGGATGTTACGGAAATGTGGTACCAGAGAGGAGAACCGCAATTGCTGCAACCTCTGGCGATGGAGGTAGAAACTAATGCCGGGCTGTTGGGGGCCGAACTTTCCAGTGCAGACGGGGTGTATCCGCTTGAGCGCGGAGATGCTCTCCAGTTCAAAGCTTACGATATCAATGAAGTCGGTCAGCCCGTTTTTCAATATAAAGTAGGGGCTTCGCTGTTGTCCGATCACTATCAGCCTGGAGAGGACGGCCG
>JAGQXH010000443.1 GCA_020436695.1 Lewinella sp.
AAGCGAGTTAGCCCACCGGCACTACCAAACCAGAATTGCCCCTGGTGGTCTTCAATGATATGCCAGATCTTTAGGTTGATTAGCCCATCCTCCATCCCGAAGTTCCGGATCTCACCACTGTTTTCGCCTTCCGGCCGAAAGCGGCATAAACCGCCATTGGTGGCTAACCAGATATTACCATTTTCATCTTCCAGAATAGAGGAAACATGATCATTCGGCAGTCCTTCCCTGGTAGTCAGATGGTTAAAGATCAACTGTTGATCTGCTACTTCGAGTCGGCATGCCCCGCCACCGGCAGTACCGACCCAGATCCGGCCTTGGCTATCTTCAGTTATGGTAAGGATATTGTTATTGGGGAGTCCTTCTTTGGTGGTGTACCGGATGAAATATTTCTGATCGCCATCCGAAAGCAAGCGGTAGAGGCCATTCTGTGCTCCCAGCCAGAGCTCGCCCCGGGTATCCGCCAAAATAGCACGAAAAGGAAGGGGGGCCAGACTTTCACTACTCAGATAATGAGTAAAATGCTGTCCATCATAATGAGTGACCCCATTATTGGTACCCAGCCATAGGTGGCCGTTGCGGTCTTCTTCTATGAATAATACGGCATTATTATTGAGGCCTTCACTCGTGGTAAAATGGATAAATTGGGTGCCATCATAACGGCTTAGTCCATAAGAAGTGCCGAACCAGAGAAAACCCCTGCTATCCTCCACTGTGGTGCGGATGTAAGAAGATAATAATCCCTGAGTCACATCCAGATATTGTACATCCAGAGTCGCATTGTGTTTGATGAGTAGAGGACGTGCAGGCGTCGGCTCTGGAAGCAGGACTGCATTTACCTTCCCTTCGGCTGGAAAGGTATCTGGTTGTATGGGGTGTTTAATATCCGGTAGATGCAAACCTTGCACCTGAATGGTGACAGCATCAGCCCTCACTCTTACGGCTGGCGATTGCGGAATGCGTACCGGAGCACCGTGAAAGGGTACAAGATGAGGCGGAGGTGAATTTTTCGCTTCGAAAAGGTTGCCCCTCGCCGGCATGGTGATACCGGTTCGGACCGCATCACCACGTTGATTGATCAGGAAATGCCTTACATCAGGAGTTGATACGGTGACTCCCTGTTCTTCGTCCGTAGCGCACTGATAACTGCAGGCAATACAGAGTACAAACATCACAATGATCAATTGATAATTATGCGATATGCCGATGTTGTTCAAATAATTGGGTATAAGTCTGTTCATGTATGTTTCCCTGTTTTTCAGAGATTTACATGGTGAACTCTACGTCAGGTAGCCATTTGCTATTGAAAAAATTATGTGTTGTTGCAGAGGTAGCGATTTGTCCGTTGTACTGACATACCGATACAGGCAAATACCGAATCAGGAATTGTCTTATCTACAGTGTTACATAATATTTCTAATGTAGAAATTGGGACGTTGCCAACTGCTCAAAGCAAAATTGATCTGCAGATTATAGTTTTATAGATAGGAGCAAATTTAAGGATTTATCAGGGCAATATCCTTAAATTTGATAAAATAGTAATATTTCCCTGCTTTAGGCACTACCGGCTACACCGGATAAAACTGCCAGAACTTCTTTCCGGCGCGAGCGACTCAGGGGTACGGCATGTTCACCTACATAGACAAATTTATTGTCCCATCGGCTCAGTAGCCGAATGTTCACGGCAAAACTTCGATGGGTCTGTACAAAATCTCCGGCCGGTAATTGATCCATCAGATCGGTCAGGGAGCGACGCTGGAGAATACGCTTACCTTCGGCGGTGTGCACCTGCACATAGATGTGGTCGGCTTCCAGATAGAGGATCTTCTTTAAAGGGATGATCTGCGTGTCATCGCCCCGAGTCAGGGTGAGCGCCGGTCCGGTGGGTTGCTGTGCGGCATGTTTATGTAGTGCCAGAACAATGCTGGCGTGAAGTAACTGGGCATTCACGGGTTTACTCACAAATCCGGCCGGTAACGTTTCCTTGATCAGCTCGATCAACCGGCGATCGGGTGTATAACTCAGGAAAATAAACGGGCTTACATTTTTTTGACTCCGAACGAAACGGGCGAAAGCTACTCCCTCCTCCGGATGCTCATCTGAAAGATCGATAAGTGTCAGGTGGGGCTGGGTGATCTTGTACAATTCCTCAGCTTCCCGGCGGGAAGTGGCTATTTCGATGATCCGGTATCCCCACTGTTGGAGATGGGAACGGAGTAGTTTAGCGACTGCGGTTTGTGGTACAGCAATAAGTATGCGATGTATTTGCATGGGGTAATATGTTAATTGGGTTAATAAGTCAGAACATAAACAAGTTTTACTTGCGCTGGCATTAGAGTGGCCGTACGTATTATGTTGGACCCATCCTGAATTTTACCTGCTTATTACCAGCGATGTATTGAATATTGTATTAGGGCTAAGGAAGTAGACGGCGAAGTTTTTATTAAAATGAATACGAACGGCTAACGCCATCCCCGTTCCTGAAGCACTTCCAGGGGCTTTTGGCCATACTTTTTCTCAAACTGATTGATGAAATAGCTGATATTGATATAACCTACAGCCTGGGCCGTATCTTTTACCGTCCGGAAAGTCCCGTCTTTCAGGAACTGCATGGCCTGTTCCAAACGGTATTGCCGAATGTATTGTTGAGGGGTGTAACCGGTGAGGTCTTTCATCCGGCGAAACAAGTGTCGTTCACTGATGCCGACCTCGAGAGCGAGCACGTCATTTGTCAGATCTCCGGTGACCAATTTTTTTTCAATCACCTCCTTGATGCGCTGTAACCAGGGATTATTGGTTTCTGGATGGTCCGGCTTTGTGTTTGTTTGTTTCATATCCCAAATGTGCCAAAAGTATTCCCAACCTGCCAAAGACAATTTTTAAATATTACCACTAAAAAAAAGTGGAAATAAAATTGTAAATACTTGATTTTAATTAGATTGACGGATTGATTTACCATTGTTATGGCAACAGTCAGTTAACTATAATATCCTGAATGATTATTGATTGTTGATCATCGAGTTCGGGGTCTTCCCCGGCATCCCGGCCAGTGCCGAATTCTACCCGTAATAGCTGATCAACGGCGGTATAGGATAGTACCGGAAAGGTTTGCGTGTAGGGCGGACCATTTGCATCAATTAGGTCCAGGGCCTGCTGGCCTTTTAATTGTATATAGGAAAGATCACCGGAGCCCGAAAGATCGACGATAAGGTTACCGGTCTGGGGCGAAACGATACTGTTAACTACCTGTAACTGAATGGTTGTATTACCAGTGAAATCAGCAGTTTGGACGGACTCAATGGTCTTATCCGCGAATATTTTTGTCGTGGCAATCTTTGAATACTCTCCTTTCGGGAGCTCATAATCGAGGTCGAAGAGCGAAGCCTGGGTACAGGAAGTAAAGAACAACAGGCATAGGGCGGTCAGTTGGATCAATGAAATTTTCATGATGCAATGGATTTAGGTGCAGCAGCCGGTATTTGGACACCGGTTACCGTGAGGTTAATGGAAAATGAATGCTGGTTCACCTCCGTCCCCAATCCATCATGTGCACCTGATGAGTTGAGTATTCGGCCTTGTCCGGGAAGAGCAACTCCCCGGTTTGCCGGCGGAACAGTATCGATTAGTCAAATGTCAGGGAGTTGGCGGTCAATATCCCTTCCTGTAAATGTCTTTACGTCCCCTAATCGATACATTGCAAAGTTGCATCGATCCCCACGCAACGGTAAGCGCAGAATCATGCTTTTTACCTAATCACGCACATCTGCGCTAAGGCATAGGTATTTCTACCTGTTTTGGAAAGACTGCCTGGAAAGCTAGTGGGTGGGAAATAACTTAAGGTACTAATACATTTTACACCTATTTGGTATATAAATCCTGATATTGTCGATTGGTCTGCCTATATCATGTCCCTACGAGACTTTCAACCCCTGATTCATATGACTCAGGTATTCTTCATAGAAAACTAACGCACCGAAAATGCCCACTCTTTTCAACTCCAAGTTCATTCGATTATTACGGACACTGTCCGCAGAAGAATGGAGAGAACTGGAACAATGGCTGCAATCTCCGTGGTGCAACAGCAATAGGAATTTGATCGTACTCCTGGCTAAGCTGCAGAAATACCATCCGGAATTTCATGATCGCCGGCTGAGTAAGGAGAAATTATTCCGGCAGATCCTACCTACGGGTAAGTTCAGCGAACGCCGGATGAATAATATACTCTCGGAGGCCTTTCTGGAGACGGAGCGTTTTCTCGTATTTCAGCGCTTAACCCGGGTGGATGATCTGCAGGCTGAATTACTAAACGAAGAGCTGCAGTCTCGTCAGCTGAACGACTGGTTTTTCAAAGCAACCGAAAAAAACATCGCCCGGCTGGAAGAAAAAACAGTCCGGGACTGGGAGGATCATCTGAGGCTTTACCGTCTGTATCGCACCATCTATCATCATCCGAATCAGGAAAACCGAATGCTGCCGGGCAGCCAGGCACTAATGAGTATGGAGCAGGAACTCGACCTGCTGTATCTGCTGGAAAAGGCGGCCATCATCAACGAAAAGATATCCCGCTCCCGCATACTCAAGGAAGAAACATACGAAATAGAAAAGTCTGTCAGAAAATGGGAAGTTGCTGCCGAAGGTTTGGCACATCCATCCATTGAGTTGTATCGTTTGCGATTCAGCCGCGAAGATAATCCTTTTGTAAAATATGGCCGCTTGCGAAAACAGGTGTTGGAGACGCTCAATCAGCTGAACCCCAAGGAACAAAAGATCCATCTGTTATCGCTGATCAATGACAGCATACAATTCGTAAAAAGCGGACAGTTGGAACTGATCGATCTGCTGCCGATGTATCAATTAGGATTGGAAACGGAAGTACTGCTGGATAACCGGCAAATTACGGAATCGACTTATACTACCGTGGTGATCTTAAGCAATACCAAAGCCGATTTTGAGTATACCTATCATTTTATGGATCATTACACGGATAAACTGGAGGAAAACATTCGCGAAGACTGCCGGCAATGGGCGAAGGCACATACGGCCTACTGGGAGGACGATCTGGAAAAATGCCTGGATATCCTGCAACAGCATAATTTCCAGAAATTCTATTTTCAGTTGCTGGGGCGTGTACTTAATACCCAGGCATATTTTGATCAGTACATGAGAGATGACACCTACCAATCTTTTCTCTTCAATTTTCTGGATGCATTTGAAAAATGGATGGGCCGGGAGAAAGTATGGTCCAAACAAAATAAAGCTTCCTTTCTGCGCTTTGTGCAAAAATGCAGAGCGTTGGCAAAGTTGTATGACGAAATAGATTTTCAGACCGATAAGGTGGAACACTTGCTGGATGATGCTTCCAATATTCAGGCCTTCGACTGGTTGCAGCGTAAGCAGGCAGAGGTGTTGGAGAGGAGGAAGAAAGTGGAGACACCGCGATGATGATCACTTAATCCTTAACCTTCAATAGCAATCGGTATTCCCGGTCCGTTCCGGCCTGCAACTCCACAAAATAAGGTCCGGGAGATAGAGACTGGTCCGGAGTGATATTCTTCTGATAGTGCCCTGCGGGTAAAGTTCCCAATGAATGGGTTTCCAGTACCTGTCCCTGCAGATTGATTATCCGTATTTTCACCGGACTTTTGTTGCTCAATTGTATATCCAGGTGAATATCAAAGTGAAAAGGATTGGGATAAACCTGGACGGACAATAAAAGGTCAGATCTCTCTATTGCAGGAAGCACGAGATGGCCGGTTAGCAGTTTACCGAGGATCAACTGTCGTGCTGCTCCCGGAATAGTACGGCTATGTCCGGCAAACAGAATACCATCCTGGACCAGCCTGATGTTCGAAACGACTTCCCGGACTTCTCCGACGATCCGTACGGTTCCTTCCTGTCCGAATGACAGGTCAGGAAGGCCGTCAGGCAAATATTTAGAAACGGCCAGGTCAGGAAAATCGCCCGGCTGATCATTGGTTACATCAGAAAAATGCCCTACATATAGTGTGTCTTGCCCGGCGATAGCCAGAGACATCAGTTCAGGGCCATAAATGCTGATAGGCCCTTCCATCAGGCCGTCGATACCGAATGTTGGATCTGGTGAACCCTCTGGCTGGAATCTGGCCAGTACCATTTCGTAGGTGTCATAGGTAGAAGGTCCCAGCCAACCCAGGATGGCCTGATTTGTTACATAGAATTTTCTGCCCAGGGCTACGATCTTTCCGTCCGATTGGAGGGAGATCTTTTGAAATTCCTGATCGATACCCCCGGCCAGTAGGGAGTCGTTAGGCATTGCGAGATTTACCCTGGTGAGGCCGTCGGTACCGAAATCAGGGTCGATGCTGCCATCTTCGCGGCAACGCATTAACGCTGCAAAGGGTAGACCCTCATCCGGAGAAATGGGCTCAATGACCGTACCACATAGCAGTATTTTGCCGTCAGCCTGTATTTTCAGATCACTGATCCCGGAGCCGTTGCGGTCAAATTGCGGAAGGGCCAGTCCGGCGTTCCCAAAGGAAGGATCGGGCGTACCGTCTTCTTTAAAACGTAATAGCAGTATTGGAAAACGATCCGGCTCATATAGATGAACATTTGAAATCTGTCCACCAACTAATATTTTCCCATCCGGCTGTTCTATTATTACCTGGCCCTGCTCAAAAGTTTCGGGCAGATAGCCGAAAATGATTTGCCCGTTCTCTCCGAACGTTTCATCCGGTGTACCGTCGGGATGTAAGCGCAGCAGCAGCAGGTCGGAAGTAGTACTACCTTCTATTCTGCCGGTCAACAGCATTTTGAGATCTGTGGTCAGCGTCATGTCTTCAAGAAAGATGTTGTCGAACGGCAGTTGGATCTTACCTTGTTCTCCAAATGACCCGTCAATCCGGCCGTCGGGTAAAAATCTCCAGATCCGGCCATCATTCAGGGCCACCAGTATCTTTTCATCCGGCAGTACGGCCAGATCGATAATTTTGACAAAGCCGCCGATATCAAGTGAAATAATGCCGTGGTCTCCGAAGTTGGGATCGAGCATTACAGGTTGTGCGGTAAGACGGTTGCCGCTTAGCAGCAATGTGATTAGAAAGGATAAGTGCAGCGCAGCACGTTGTGGAGAGGGCAATTGCATTTTCAGGGTATTTTGGCGAGCCTGTTTTAGTATCTGTAGTTTGTATAGAAATTTGCTCCGGCGAATAAGCAGCGGGTACTATCAAAACAATTCCATCTGCTGCTTCACACTTTCCGGCTGTTGGTTAGCTGAAGGGCCGGTAGAGGAGGGGGG